>SXID01000112.1 GCA_005772955.1 Planctomycetia bacterium | reverse complement strand
GGGTTCGCGGATGGTCTCTGGGTTTGATTGAGCCTTCTTCACCCGCCCGCAGCGCCCGCACGGGCCGCCGTCGGCCCTTGCTGGCGCTGCGGGCTGGTGAAAACGTTGTGACGCAGTGCATTTCTTCGCGTAAGATCGTTTGCCATGCAACCAACTCAACCGCAATCCCTGCCACGCGTGATCGGACCGTGGATTGCCACCGCGATCATCATTGGTACGGTCATCGGCTCCGGCGTCTTCAAGAAGGGCCGCAACGTCGCGGACAACGTCCCTGAGTTCGGTCTCGCTATGTCCGTGTGGGTGCTCGGCGGGTTGCTCGCGCTGCTCGGTGTGTTGGCGCTCGCGGAGATCGCGGTGCTGTTCCCGAAGGCCGGCGGCAACTACGTCTTCCTCCGAGAAGGGTACGGCCGGTGGGCAGGGTTCTTGTGGGGCTGGGTCGAGTTCTGGATCATTCGCTCGGCGTCCATCGCGGCGCTCGCGACGATGTTCACCGAGTCATTTCACGATGTCCTCCGGCAGTCGATCGCGTTCGGGCAGAAGGTGGACGTACTCTCGTTCTGGCCACGGCAACTGTTGACCGCGTCCGTGATCGTCGGGCTCGCGGTCGTGAACGCGTACGGGACTAAGCTCAGTGGAAGGCTACAGTTCGCCATTACAGTCCTGAAGGTCAGCTCGTTGCTGTTCATCATCGCGCTGCCGTTCGCGGTGTACGCCGCGGTCGCCGAGCCAACACACCCCCCGAAGGTCACACACCTTCGTCCGACGTGGCCGACCGGGTGGCTCGGCATCAACTGGAGCGGCTTCGGGGTCGCTCTCGTCGGCGTTCTGTGGGCTTACAATGGCTGGATGAACATCGCTCCGATCGCGGAGGAAGTGAAGGAACCTCAACGGAACATCCCGCGAGCGTCGTTGCTCGCGGTGTTTGCCCTTATCGGACTTTACTGCGGGGCGAACCTCGCCTACAACCTTGTCCTCCCGCGCGAAACCATCATCGCGAAGGACGCCGCCGGCATGCTCTCGTCCACCCCGCTCGCGACGGAGTTCTGTGCCGCGCTGCTCGGTCCAGTTGGGGTGATACTCGCGTCCGCGATCGTGATGACAAGCGTCTTCGGCGCACTCAACGGCAACATGCTTGTCGGGCCGCGGTTGCTCTACGCGATGGGTCGGGACCGGCTTGCACCCTCGAAGTTCGCGGAGCTTCACCCGCGGTATCAGACGCCCGCGCTCGCGATCGTGGTGATGGCTGCGTGGTCCGCCCTCCTTGTGCTGTGTGTCGGCGCCCTCACGCAATATCGCGACGTGCCGAAGATCCCGCTCGGCTTCATGGAACTCGACCTGAACGTGCCGGCTGGGAAGTCGCCGTTCGACATCATGACCGACTTCGTGATCTTCGGTTCCGTGACGTTTGAGACGCTCGCGGTCGCGACGATTTTCGTGTTTCGGTGGCGCATCCCGGTCACGCCCGAAAACCGGCCGTACCGCTGTTGGGGTTACCCGTTTGTGCCGGCGCTGTACATCGCGATAATGGGACTGGTGCTGCTGAACTTCTTCGTGAACCCGGAATCGCGAACCGAAGCATTCGTGGGCATGGGCTTCATCGCGAGCGGGGCGCTGGTGTACGCGCTGTTCTTCCGGGGCCGCAAGCCATGAGATGGCACAAACACTTCGCCCGCGACGGGTACTCACTCCGCTCCGCGCGACGACGCAAGCGGCGGAACAGCCGGGCTACTTCTTCTTCTTGGGTTTCTCTTCCACCTTCTCGCTCTTCTTCTCGGGCTTCACTCTCGCGGATGGCTTCGCCTTCGGCGCGGGCATGCCCATTGTCGGCGCCACCACGAACCCGGCGGCCTTGAGCGGGGCGACGAGTTGCTCGGCCTCCGCTCGCGTCTCTGGGCTGTCGACGCGTGCTAGCGCGATCACCGCGTACCAGTAGCGTTCGCGATCGCGCGGAGAAAGTGTCTCAGGATCTGCCCCGGCTTCGCGACCGAGCGCAGGATCGTAGCGTAGCCCCTTCAAGAGCACAGCGAGTTCGCGCCAGGTGATGCCGGAGGAAATCTTTGTCCCGTCCGGCTTGCTGATGGTGCGGCCGATGGCAACGTGCAGCAATCCGCGGAACCGGCCAACGGTGAGGCCCGCCGAGCGGGCGAATTCCAACAACTCGCGGATGTTGTCCATTCCGTGACCCCGTACCCAGATCTCGGCTGGTTCCGCTTCTGGAACCGTGATCCGGGCCGCACCCGGAACGACACTCGGCGGAACAGCCGGATACACTTCGCCCATTTTACCAACCCACCAATTTTATACCCAAAGGTTCTATCCCGCCGCATCTTTTCGTCGCTTCGTGGCAGAATGTTAACGCGTGCGTGGTGATGCTCCAGCATTTCCCACCTCGCCCACGTTACAACCCGCGGTGCAGTCAGCGATTAGTCCGGTAGTGCGGCTCGCAGCACTCGGGCAATCTGTTCAGGGTCGTCCGCGGTCGAGATCGCAGAACTCACAGCCACTCTTCTTGCGCCGGCGGCAACCACTTCGCTCACGTTTGCAGCGCCGATCCCGCCCAACGCGAACGCAGGCACGGACGATTCGGTGCTCGCGGCGTGGATGAACTCCAGACCGGGAAAGTGATCGAACTCCTTGGTGCGAGACGGGAACGTCGGACCGATACCGACGTAATCCGCGCCGTCGAGAACCGCAGCACGGAGTTGTTCGAGCGAGTGTGTACTCACACCGATCAGTAGGTCTGGCCCGGTAATCCTACGCGCGTCTTTCACGCTCATGTCGTCTTGCCCCAGATGTACGCCGTCAGCCTCGCACAGCCGCGCGAGGTCAGGCCGGTCGTTCACGATGAACAACGTGTCCACCTCACGGGTCCATTTGCGGACGTTTCGCGCCAGGTCGATCAACTCGCGATCCGGGAGGGTCTTTTCGCGGAGTTGGAACACGTCGGCCCCGCCGCGCGTGGCTTCGCGAATGGTCCAATCAAGCGATGCGACGCATTGCGAGCGAGTGAGCAGCACATAGAGCCGCGCCGCGGCGAGCCGCGACCGGCTTGCGATACCGAGTGAGACTGCGCGTTCGAGCGTGTACGTGCGGTAGCGGATCGCTTCGAGGTCGCGCCCAAGTTCCGGCCCAAACACCTTGCCGTACTCTTCAAGGCTGCGGAGTGATTCTTGAAGGCGTTTCAAGTTCACGAGCGCGACGTGAGCAGGCGAAGAACGCGCGTATTCTCCACCCGCGGTCGCGGAGACGCCCACGTCGCGCAGTGTCTCGCGCGACGTGAGCAACAAGCGTGGCGGCAACTTCTGCGCTGCCATCGCGAGGCCGTGGCGCAATTCTTTCACCTGTTGGGTAAGAAAGCGGTCATCAATCACGAACCGGCAGTAATCCTCCAGCACGCGAGCCGCTTCGCGGGCGCGGTTGAAACTCGCGTCGAGCACTCGCGCCGCATCGACCTCCGCAGTCGTGTCGGTCAACGCGAAGATTGCGACCTCTGCCCGTGCCTCCTCCGGTTCGGCCATTGATTTGCTCAAGATTCCCTCAAGTATCTCTGGCGCAATGCCGAGCGCCGCGGCTGCGGCGTGAAACGCTGGGTCCGCTTTCAGTACGGCGATCAGGAACGCATCGGTCAGGAACTCCGGGTCGTGCCGGAACGCGAGCGACCAAGCTCGGGCCGCGTTGAACAGCACCGAGACATCGAGAACGGCCGGGCTTTGGATCGCGCCGAGGCGGTCGCGGAGTGCGGGAATCGTCAGCCCAATGTGTTCGAGCAACACTGCGGGGCGGCCCTCGTCTTCGTCTAGAAGTGCGAGGACGTAGTGGGCCAGTCGGACCGATTCGGAGCCGAGCCTGTTGGCCCAGACCCTTGCCCCCGTGACCGCGCGCTCCACCCCCGGACTAGTCTGGTGCATAGCTCCGTTCCTTTTCCTGTTGCGCGCATTGTAGCAGTCCAGGCGTTACAGCCGGAACGACCCGTCTCGCCGCAGCAGTTCGTGTCGGTTCGCAAACTGTCCCGGTCCAGCCGGGTTGGACAGGGGACGATGAAACTGGGGACGAAAGGACTAGTCGTCGAATTGGGTGTCAGGGGACGGCCATGCAGTTGTCCGCGCTAACGCACAAACTCGCCATCCGGCTTCTGGCCGGTCTTCTGCCCCTGTCTATCGTGATCGGCGCGACAGTAAGCGCGCGACAACCCGTGACGCCTTTGCCCCCCGTGCCGGTTCCCCACCGTGATTTGGTGAAGGGACAGAACCCGTTGCCGGCACCCGCACTGGCTCAACCGGATAAGGGCGACAAGAACGGGAACAGCGCGGAGCGCTACCCAGAGACCGGGCCGGAGTTGTCGCTCGGAGAGTGCATCGCGATTGCGCTGGAACGCCAGCCGTCACTCAAGGCCACGAAGGAGAGTGCCGCCGCGACCGAAGCCGGGTACAAGGCGCTCGCCAACTTCGGCACAGCCGAAACGCTCTTCAGCCCGGACCTGGACATCCGCAAACAGCAGGCGAAACGCGGGCTGATGGCGACCTCCGCCGAGTATCAGAAATTGCACAACGAGGTCGTGCAGGACGTGACCCGGCTCTACTACACCGCAGTATACGCTAAGCAGCAGTTACAACTCGCTGAGCGTCTAGTTGTGCGAATCGACTTTCAAATCGGGGTCGGCGAGGAGACTCTCAAGAAAGTGCCCGCCAAAGACCTCGAAGGGTTTAACTTGCTCAAACTCCAGATGATGAAGAACGGGTTGTTTGAGGCCAAGAAACTACAGGTCACCGCCCGCGTTGGACGGCAGAAGTCGCTCGCGGGGCTGCGCGAGGTGATGGCGGTGGACGCCCGCACGTTCCCGTTCCAGGTGAAAGACAAGGAACTGCCGATGATGCGCCAGACGGCGGCACTCACGAAGGACCAGGTGGTGGAACTCGCCCTGGAACGGCGCCCGGAACTCGTACAGGCTGCCGCCGGCGTGGATGCATTCCGGTTGGAGGTCTACGCGCAAGCGAAAATCCCCTTCAAGCGGGTGGCTCCAACGCTCGCCTCAGGTGCCGACCTCCACGCAAAGGAGATACCGCCAGCTAACCGGGGCACGGAATATCGCCCAGGCGGAATTATCCCCGAGATGCCGACGCAACTGGTCGGCAGCAAGTACGACCGCGTGTGCCGGGCGATGGCTTTCGCCCGACGCGCTGAGGCTGTCTACGACAAGGCGCACAACTTGATTATCGTTGAGGCCGAAACCGCATTCCTCGACTTCGATCACGCGTCGGATCGACTGACCCTCTCGGACCAACAGTTCAAACTTAGCAAGGAACTTCAGAAGCAGGCGGATGACGTCGCGGAACTGACGAAAGCGAAGGACCAACTCGTTCAGTCTGCGGTTGTCGCGGCGAAGGCCCAGTCGGACTACATCGAAGCGGTGTATCAGTACCTGCTCGCGCTCGCGGCGCTGGAGCGGGTCACTGCGGGCGGCATCCGGCCGAGTTTCCCGGACCGCTGAGGGAAGTTCAACAGTTCCACGTTGAAGCTATCGACAGTTTCGTCAGCGGTGCGCGCCTGCCTTCGACTTGGTTCTGAACCCGGAACTCTGGAACCTGGTACTTTCCGACAAAGGGGTGTCACGTGGGTCGCGTGTATGGGTTGCTACTCTGGTCCATTTTGCCGGTCGCGGTCGCTGCGGTGCTCGCGACGCCGCGAGCCACGGCGGCCGAGCCGGTTGTACCGGTCTCGCCGGTCACGATGAGGATCGGTTTGCCGGAGAGCATGTTCAGTGGACTGCCGCAGGCCGTCGTACAGCGGGCTTCAAAGCCGTTCCAGACCATGCTGGAGAAGCAATCCGGGCTGAAGGGCGAGGTCGTGGTCGGCCGTGACTACGCGGATCTCACCGACCAGTTGCGCACCGGGAAACTCGAAGTAGCGGTGTTCCATGGGTTCGAGTACGCTTGGGTCAAGCAGCACCCGGAACTGCTCCCGCTCGTGATTGCGGCGCCGAACAACCAGATACAGGCTTGCCTGGTGGTGAATGTGAACTCGAAGATCAAGGGCGCGCACGAACTTAAGGGCGACTGCGTCGCGATCCCTGGCGGCACCAAGGCGCACTGTCAGTTGTACTTCGATCGCCTCAAGGCCTCGCTGCCAGTGGGAACTTGTGGGCTAGCGAAACTCAAGGGCAAGTCAATCGAGGACGCACTCGACGCAGTCTCCGACGAGGCCTGTCCCGCCGTGCTGGTAGACGCCGGGACTCTCGTCGCGTATCAAAAACTGAAGCCGGGAGCGGGCGAACAGTTGAAGATCCTCGCACAGTCAGAGACGTTTCCTCCCGCGGTGATCGTGTACCGCAAAGACGCATTCAAGGCTGGCACGACGAAGAACGTGCGGGACGGGTTGGTAAAGTGCGTGGATACTGTCGAGGGCCAATTGCTCACGAGTCTCTGGCGGTTAAAGGGTTTCGAGGACGCGACCTCGCAGTACCAAACGGAGTTGGACAAGTGCCTCAAAGCGTACCCAGCACCCACGAAGAAGTAACCCTCTCCCACCGCGCGATTGCCTGACCCACAGCCACGAACAGTTGCTACAACCAGTACCCACGCTCAACCTCCGCGCCTGCGGGGGTTGTTCGCGCTTGTGGGACGCCTTCCAACCTTCCGATTGTGGCTGCATCCGGTATATTGCTGGTATGTGGCCGGGTGTACAGTTGAGAGAAGACAGCCTAACCCCCAACCCTTTCCAAAGAAGGAAGGGGAATCAAGAAACGGCTGCTTGTCTCCCCTCCCTTTTTTTAGGAGAGGGGTTGGGGTGGGGTTTTGGAGACAGCGATGGCTGAGTCGATCGAAACCGTTTCCATCGCTACCGAAGTGCGGACCCGGTTCCTCACCTACGCGATGTCCGTGGTGAGTGGCCGCGCGCTACCCGACGTGCGCGACGGCCTCAAGCCGGTGCAACGCCGCATTCTCTATGCGATGTACCACGACCTGAACCTGACCGTTGACAAGAAGGCGCTGAAGTGCGCGAAGATCGTCGGTGAGGTGATGGGCAACTACCATCCACATGGCGACGGCGCGCTTTACGAAGCGCTGGTGCGCATGTCGCAATCGTGGGTGCTGCGCGTGCCGCTCGTGTTCGGCCAGGGGAATTTCGGCTCGGTCGATGGCGACCCGCCTGCCGCGTATCGGTACACGGAGGCGAAACTCACTCGCCACGCGGAAATGCTCCTGAACGAACTCGGTCAGGCGACGGTCGAACTGCGAGCGAGTTACGATGGCACCCGAGAGGAACCAGAGGTGCTGCCGGCGCAGTTCCCGAACTTGCTCGTGAACGGCACTGCGGGCATCGCGGTCGGCATGGCGACACAGATTCCGCCGCACAACCTCGGCGAGGTGCTTCGCGGCGCGATGCTGTTGATCGACAACCCGGACGCGAGCGTCGCGAACCTGCTCGACAAGATCAAAGGCCCAGACTTCCCGCTCGGCGGCAAGATCCTCGCAGACCGGGCGACACTGCGCGGCATCTACGAGGAAGGCACTGGTACGATCAAGGTTCAAGCCGAGTGGAAGGAAGAAGAGTACGAGAAGGGCAAGACGCAACTCGTCATCACGTCGATTCCGTATGGCGTGAACAAGGGCGAACTGGAGAACACGCTAGGCCGGATTATCGAAGATCGCAAGTTGCCGCAACTGATGGGGCAGGCGAACGAGTCCAATGAGAAGGATGGCTTACGGCTCGTGTTGGAGGTCAAAGCCGGCACCGACCCGAACCTCGTGATGGCGTACCTGTACAAGCACACCGAGTTGCAGAAGTCGTTCTCGTACAACATGACCGCGCTGGTGCCCAACGCGGACGGGACGCGAATGGTCCCGAAGGATGGCTTGAGCCTCAAGGACATTCTCCAGCACTTTCTCGACTTCAGACTCGTAACCGTGAAGCGCCGGTTTGAGTACCAACTCCGCCAACTCCGCAAGCGGATTCACCTCCTCGAAGGCTTCGCGATCATCTTCAACGCGCTCGATCAGGCGATCAAGATCATCCGCAACAGTAGCGGCAAACCGGACGCGGCCGAGAAACTGAAGTCCGTGTTCAACCTTGACGACGAGCAAGTCACCGCGATCCTGGATTCGCAGCTCTACAAGATCGCGCAGTTAGAGATTCAGAAGATCCTCGACGAACTCGCGGAGAAGAAGAAGCAAGCGAAGGAGATCGAGACCATCCTCGCATCGCAAAAGAAGTTGTGGGGTGTCATCAAGGGCGAACTCGAAACCTTGCTTGAGAAGTTCCCGGAACGCCGGAAAACCCGCATGGCGTCCGACGAGGATGTTTTGACGTTCGACGAGGAAGCGTACATCGTGCGCGAGAACACGAATGTGGTTCTCACACGCAACGGGCGCATCAAGCGCATCGGCCGCTTGAGCGCGGTCGAAAACACTCGCGTTGAGGAAGGTGACGAGGTTGTTGCGGTGATTCCGGGGAGCACGCTCAATCACGTTGCGTTCTTCGCGGAGGACGGCGCCGCGTACACGATGCGTATCAACGAAGTGCCTGCGACGACTGGTTACGGCGAGCCGATCACGAAGTTCTTCAAGTTGGCCGACGGCGTTAAGGTCGTGGCCGCGGTGAGCACCGACCCGCGGTTCACGCCCGCGGACGGGACCGGGAAGCGCGACACGCCGGGCGGCCCGTACATCCTCATCGGCACGCGAAACGGCTATGTGCTGCGACTGCCGCTGACCGCGTTCCGGACGGAGTCCACGAAGGTCGGGCGGCGTTTCGTGAAGCTCGAAGAAGGTGATAAGGTGGTGATGGTCCGGCTTGTGGGCGAAGAAGAGGGCGTTATGCTCGCGACCGCGGGCGGTTACGTCACACACTTCCCGCTGAATCAGGTGACGATCCTTTCTGGAGTCGGGAAGGGCGTGTTCGGCATCAAACTCGAACCGGAGGACGAGTGCGTCGGCGGCGTGCTGGTCGGCGGGCGGTTCGACAAGTTGGTTGTGGAAACGGAGAATGGCAAGACACAAGAATTCGGCCCCGGCGCGGTGAAGTCGCGTGCCCGCGGCGGGAAGGGCGAGAAGCCCGGTCAGCGGACCAAGTTCGCGCGGGTGGTCTCGCACGCCATCGAGCTGGCCGACTGGGACGTGGTCGAAGGGAAGAAGTAGGCACGGCGTCGGGCTAAGTGGCAAGCGGCAGTCGCTCGCGGCTTCGCCCGACGATTCAGACGGCGCGATCGTACCATTCAGAATCGCAATTGTTTTCTGGGCGAGGCACCATGAGCGCACTTTCCATCGCACAGGCGAAGTACCGCACCGAAGACATCAAGGTGCTAAAAGGATTGGAGCCAGTCCGGTTGCGCCCGGCCATGTACATCGGCGCAGTCGATGGCAAAGGCCTTCACCACCTCGCATGGGAAATCCTCGACAACGCCGTAGATGAGTACATCAACGGCTTCGCGGATCACATCACGCTGGTGTTGCACAAGTCCGGCCACGCGATCACCGTCACGGACACCGGCCGCGGCATCCCCATCGAGATGTCGAAGGAGCACAAGAAGACCGGTTTGGAATTGGTGCTCACGGTGCTGCACGCGGGCGGCAAGTTCGGCGAATCGGACAGCGGGTACGTCCGCACCGGTGGGCTGCACGGCGTTGGCGCGTCGGTCGTGAACGCGCTGTCGAAGAAGCTTATCGCGACCGTCAAGCGCGACGGATTCGAGTACCAACAGAGCTACTCGAAAGGCGAACCGCTCGGCAGGTTGGAGAAGATCGGACCGTTCCGCGGACACGGGACCGGTATCTACTTCGAACCGGATGACACCATCTTCAAGACCGTGCGCTTTGACCCGGATGTAATTAAGGCCCGCCTGGAGGACATGTCATTCGTCCATAGCGGGCTGAAGATCACCTACAAGAACGAGATCAGCGGCGAGACGCTCGAACTCTACAACCCAGGTGGGCTGCCGGCGTTCCTCGCGAGGCTCGTCACCGATGGACAGAAACCCGCGGTGACCGAAGGCGCGTTCTCCGCGGTGCGTGAGACCGGCGACAAGATCGAGATCGCGCTTCAGTGGACTGAATCGACCGAGGAGACGTACCGCACATACGCGAACGGCATCCGCACGCCGAGCGGTGGAACACACGAGAACGGCTTGAAGAGCGCGCTGCGAAAGTCAATCAACAACTACATCGAAACGCATGACGTGAAGGTGAAGGGACTGAAAATTACCGCGGACGACATCCGCGAGGGCGCGGTCGCGGTGCTGTCCGTGTTCGTCCGCGACCCGCAGTTTGAAGGACAGACCAAGCAGAAGCTCAACAACCCGGAGATGGAAAGCACGGTCGATAACTTCGTGCGCCCGGCGCTCGAGGCGTGGCTGAACAACAACAAGACCGCTGCCGACGCGATCGTCGGGCGCATCGTCCTCGCGGCGCGGGCGCGCGAAGCGTCGCGGGCCGCGGCGGTCGAGGTGAAACGCAAGGCGCCCGGCAGCCGCCGCCTGAGCCTTCCCGGTAAACTCGCGGACTGTAAGTCGACCGACATGGCGAAGACGGAACTGTTCATTGTCGAAGGGGATTCGGCCGGCGGCAGCGCGAAGCAGGGCCGCAACAACGACACGCAAGCCGTTCTGCCGCTTCGCGGCAAGATCCTGAACTGCGAAGGGCTGAACACCGCGAGGGCGCTTCTCAACCAGGAGATCGCCGACCTCGTCACCGCGATCGGCACAGGTGCGGGCGAGAAGTTCAACATCGAAGGACTGCGATACGGCAAGATCATCCTGCTCATGGACGCCGACGCCGACGGTTGCCACATCAGCACGCTGATGCTCGACTTCTTCTTCCGCCACATGCGCGTACTAATCGAGAAGGGGCACGTGTACATCGGGCAACCGCCGCTGTATCGCGTGAACGTGGGCAAGGACACGTACTGGGCGCGCGACGACCAGCACAAAGAAGAGATCATCGCCGGCTTGCGGGCGAACGCGAAGGTGGAGGTGACGCGGTTCAAGGGACTGGGCGAGATGGACGCGAAAGACCTCGCCAGCACAACGCTCGACCGCAAGACTCGCACGCTCCTGAAGGTGACTATCGACGGTCAGATCGAGGCCGATCAAGCATTTGTGGAACTGCTCGGCAAAGACCCCGAACACCGCTACCGGTTCATCATGGAGAAGGCGGAACAGGCCGTCACGGAAGACCTCGATGTTTGATTGGCGACGTCGCAAGCGGCGAACATTTGCTTGCGGCGTCGCGGCCTTTCAGTTTTTGGTGGGGTGCCCACGCCCCTTCCACCCAACTGGCTTCCCCAACACCGCGCGAATGAGCGCGTACCACTGCACCGCAAGCAATAGCAGGATTGCGACGAGGTGAAGTTCAACGCCGATCTTCGCCTGGCGGAATCTGAGGGTCATCGCTGCACGGGGCCAGATCGCCAATGCGTGAGCACACAGTGCAACGACAAAGGCTTCGATCGGCGTGTTGGAGACGAGTAGTGCAGAAACCACAAACACCGGCGGCAGCACCTGACCGCACAGGAGGACCACGGTCCAGAACCATATCTGCGCGGTCGCGGCCATGCCCTCACGCGCGTTCTTTGTCAATCCAAACCAAACGGCACTCGCGGAACGGTACATGCGGCACGTCGCGAGGTTGGTCGCATCACACACGTCAGTCCAGAAGCCGGCTTTGCGGTACGCACGTGGTAGCGTTATCCCGTCGTGCAACGACGTCTTCACCATGGCGTGCCCACCGACTTTCTCGTAAACGGCGCGCGTTGTGAGGAACCACTGACCGCACCCGGCCCCGAACGCGGACCAGCGGAAGTGCCGCATTCCCCACAGTGGCAAGAAGCATAGCAACAACCAGTTGATCAGCGGGATGAGCAGCTTTTCGAGGAGCGTACCGGTTTCCTGACGTGGGAAGCCGCTCACGAGATCGGCACCGCTTGCGCGAAGGAACAGCGCCATTCGCGCGAGCGCGTCAGGGCTGAGTCGCACATCGGCATCGAGGAAAGTAAAGGTGTCGAAACGGGCGAGCTTCGAGAGCGCGAAACATGCGTGCTGCTTCCCGCACCAATCGTCGGGTAGTGGCGGGGCCGGTTCGAGACACAGACGCGAATCTTCCACCGCGAGAGTGCGAACGATCTCTGCCGTGCGGTCGGTTGAAGCGTCGTCCAGCACGATCACTTCGAGTTCGATGTGTTGTGAAGCGAGAACGGAGCGGAGGCACTCTTCGATGCCGAGTTCCTCGTTCCGCGCGGGAATGAGAACCGACAGCGCAGGCAACCCCTCACCCGGCGGCGAAGTGTCGCCGCCCTCTCCCCGCAAAGTCGGCGCGAGGGGAAGAAGGGGCGGTTCGCGGAAGAGGAACGAGTTCCACAGGTAGAGCAGGGTGGGGACCGCGGCGCAACCGAATGCGACCCACGCCAGCACGAGCAGCGTCACGGCTTCTCCTCGCGCGGAGAGTCGTGCGCGGGGTCGAACTTGCGGCCCTGTGCCCACGACTTCAGATGTCGCCAGGTGTCGTAAACGCCGCCAACGCCAGTCTTGCCGGCGAGCAGTTCCGTGAACGCCCCAGGGTCACGCTTCATTGCCTCCGCGTTGATGGTATCCAAGTTGCGGGTGAGCGCGGTTTCGATCAACGCGGTCCACGCCCTCCCGTTCAAGCCGGGATACTCCGTGATCCTCAGCGGTTCACCGACGCGAACGAGTGCTTCAGGTGTGCGTTCAGTCCAGAAGGTGTATTCCAGCGCGATTGGCAGTACGACCCCCACACGCAGCCGCGCTGCCAGGTGACCCACACCGGATTGCAGCGCGAGTGGACGCTCGCGCACGTCGGTGAAGCGGCCCTGTGCCGTCACCCAGAACGCACGCCGCGGTTGTGAGAGGATCGCGCCTCCCGTGCGTAGGAACTCGACCGCGCCGCGGAGTGTTCTCGTTTCGACACCGACGAAGCCGAGACGTTTGAAGAAGCGGTAACGCTCGACCGCGACCGCGTCGATGGCAGCGAACTGATCGTGGTCTGCGAACGCGCGGCTCAGCACGATCCCGATGAGCGGATCCCACCAAGCCGGATGGTTCAGCACGATGAGGAGCGGTTCGTCACCGGCTGCGAGCGGACCGCCGGACTTCGACAGTCGCACCGCGTGGAAGTGCTTGCGAACGTAGCGGCACGCGTACTTGCGGAAGCCGCGGATCAGCCACGGCCAGCGCCTTGGTAAAACGCTTTTCTGAGGGTCGCGGCTTAACGAAGTCACGCGCGCACTCGCTGAGGTTGTGGCACCTCGCGCACGATGCCCTTCGGCGCGATGCCGTCCTGATCGAGCGAGTCGGCCGCGATCCAACCCGACATCAGCACCATCGGCATCCCGGGGCCGGGATGCGCGGCACCGCCCGCGAGGTACAATCCCTTCACGTCCGGTGAGCGGTTCGCGGGCTTGAACGCGCCATTCCATTTCCCGTGACTCGCCAGGCCGTAGATCGCGCCGTCCAGCACGCGGTAACGGTCGTGGATGTCTTGCGGCGTGAGTGCCGATTCGTACACGATCCGGTCTTCGAGGTCCGGCATTCCCCCAGTCGTTTTCAACTTGTTGATGATGACGTTGCGGTACTCCGGCAGCATTCGTTTCCAGTCATGGTGTGGGCGCAGGTACGGTGTGTGAACCAGCACGTACAGTGCGTCGCCCCCAGGGGGAGCGGTGTCCGGCTCGGTGCGCGCTGTGGACGCGACGTAGCAGGTCGGGTCCGGTGCAGGTTCGCCCTTTTTGTAGATAAAGTCGAACTCCGCATGCGGGTCCGCGGAGAACACGAAGTCGTGATGAAGCATATGATCGTAAGCCCGGCGTAAACCGAGATAGAGTACGACACCGGAGCACGCCGGTTCGTACTCGCGACGCTTCTCGAATCGCATTGCGGCACGCGGGGCGGTCTCGTGGAGCAACTCGCGGTGCGTGCGGGCGCTGTCTGCGTTCGACACCACCGCCGCGAGTTCGATTACCTCGCCGCTCTCGGTTTGCACGCCGCGAACGCGCTTACCGTTGTCGTCGGTTAGCACACGCTTGATGCCGGTGTTCAAGCGGAACTCGACGCCAAGTTCCTCGCCGAGTTGTACCAGTGCCGCCGGCACCGCGCGTGTGCCGCCTTTCGGATACCAGATGCCTTCGGTGGTCTGCATGTGGGCGATGCCACACAGCACCGCGGGCGACTGCTCCGGGCACGACCCGACGTACTGCGTGAAGTGATCCAACATCTGCGCGACGCGAGTGTCAGGCACGAACTTCCGCACGGTACCCGCGACGGACCGGCCCATTCGCATCGCAAGGATGTCGCCCATCAGTTTCAGCGAGAAGCCAGCACGCCAGTCGATCATGTCGCGCACGCCGCCGATGGACTTCCAGAAGTAGTGGCGGTCGGAAACCTTGTGGAGCCGGTCCGACAGCGAGTGGAACTGGCGGTAGCCGTTCGCGGAGCCGGAACCGGGCGTGAACGTGTCGAGTTTCGCGGCCATGGCGTCCACGTCTGCGACCAGATCGAGCACGCTGCCGTCGGCAAAGAAGCACCGCCACTGCGGATCGAGGCGAGTGAGGTCGAGGTAGTCTTCCATCCGCCGGTCGGCTGCGCTGAAGATGCGGCGCAGCACCGATGGCATCGTGAGGATCGTCGGCCCCATGTCGAACCGGAAGCCGTCCGCGTACAGCACGGCCGCCTTGCCGCCGAGCCAATTGCTCTTCTCGAACAGTGTGACCGTGTATCCGCGCGCAGCCAGCACGCACGCCGCGGCCAGCCCGCCGAGACCGCCGCCTATCACACCGACGCGATTCCGTTCCGCCGTGTTGGTCATTGGTTTGGTCTCCGATACGCGGTCGCTCTCGCGCCAGCCTACACAACTGAAACCGGCAATTCTGCCGCACCCGGGGTGCCGAGCCATCCGGCGTCGCGGCCGAAGTCGTCGAGCAACAGCCGGCTCGTGATGCGGGCGGACTCGTAGATCACCGGAAGCCCGCTGCCGGGGTGTGTGCCGCCGCCCACGAGGTACACGCCTTCGAGTTCGTTGAACCGGTTCCGGGGGCGCAGGTGCAGCATCTGATCCCACGTGTGTGCCAGGCTGAACGTCGCCCCGCGATACACGCTATACGCGCCTTCCCAATCCGCCGGCGTGACGATCTTCTCGAAACGGATCCGCTTCTCCACGCCCGGCAGCCCGACCTTCTCCAACTGCTTCAGTAACTTTGCGCGGAACGCGGGGACTTCCTTCTGCCAGTCCACGTTGGGGTGCTGGTGCGTGACCGGTGCGAGAACGTACAGCGTGCTCATCCCCGATGGCGCGAGGCTCGGGTCGGTGGGCGTCGCGTTCTGCACGTAGAACGATGGGTCTTCCGAAAGCACGTGCCGCTGTTCTATGTCCGCGAGGTTCTTCACGTAGTCCGAGGCGGTGTGGATCGTGTGGTGCGGTACGTCGTCGTAACGCCCCTCGATGCCCAGGTACATCATGAACGTCGAGCACGAGAACTTCTTCTTCGCAATCTTCGCATCGGTCCATTTCCGGCGGATGATATTGGGTACGAGCTTCGTCATCGCGTGGGCGAAGTCCGCGTTGATGACGAGCGCGTCGGCCCGGTATTCCTCGCTCTGGGTGCGGATGCCGACCGCCTTGCGCCCGTCGAACAGTACTTCCTTCACATCCGCGCCGAGCGTGATCCGCACGCCGAGTTCGCGCGCGACGCGGGCCATGCCGTCCGACACGGCCGAGCAACCACCCGTCGGGTGCCACACTCCGTATTCGTATTCGAGGAACGACAGGATGGAGAAGAGGCTCGGGCAGTTAAACGGCGACATTCCAAGGTATTTCGACTGAAATGAGAACGCCAGTCTGATGCGCTCATCGCTGAAGTAACGCCCGAGTTCGGCGTCGAGCGACGACCATGGCCGGAGCGTCGGCAAGAGCTTCACGAGTTGCCAGCGGATGAGATCGCGCCAACTGGAGAACGGCCGCTCAAGGCACGGTCGGAACTTCTCCATTTTGACGCGATTCTCGCTCAAGAACCGGCGCACGTTGAGGGCGTCGTGTGGGCTGATCTTCGCGACTTCTCCTTCGAGGCGTGTCACATCGGGAGTGCAGTTCAGTTCACCGCCGGACCCGAACACGATGCGGTACTGTGGATCGAGCCTGACCATCGGGATTTCGGCCTTCAGGTCTCTGCCGATAAGCCGGAAGATGCGTTCGAGTACTCGCGGGTAGAGGAAGAACGTCGGTCCGAGGTCGAAGCGGTAGCCTTGTTCTTCGATCGCGGAGCAGCGCCCGCCGACGTAGGGCATCCGTTCGATGACGTGAACGTCAAGGCCCGCTTTCGCGAGCAACAGCGATGCGGCCAAACCGCCCGGCCCCGCGCCGACGATCAACACGGAGTTGGGGCGGCGTGAGCGACTCGAAGTGACCGGGCGAGCGGGGGTGACATCAGGAGCCGTCGAGATCATGCGCGAATCCTTGCGGGTACGCCTGCCGATCCGGTGGCGGGTCCGTGACAGTGTACCGGATTGGAAGTGTCCGCCAACGAAATAGCCGGTCAGCGCCCGTTGGCTTACGATGAGGGAATAGATCGCTGTCGCCCGCGAAGCCGCGAGCGGTGAGCAGGTGTATTCCGCTTGTGGCTTCGCGGCCCGACTCAACCCGACTGAATGTGACCTATGCCTGCCCAGACACTCACCCCGGCGGCGGTCCGCGCTGCGGCGGAGAAGTTGCCCCGCATGCGCCTCGCGCACCTGCCCACACCGCTCGAAGAGTTGCCGCGCTTCAGTGCGAAAATCGGCGGTGGAGTGCGAGTCTTCATCAAACGCGACGACTGCACCGGTCTTGCTCTTGGCGGCAACAAGGCCCGGCACAACGAGTTCCTGTTTGGTGACGCGCTTGCGAGCGGGTGCGACATGTTCGTCTGGGGCGCGCTGGTGCAGTCGAACAACTGCCGGACCACAGCCGCTGCGTGCGCGAAACTAGGCCTTGAATGCCGGCTATACCTTTCCAAAGCGCACCAGCGAACCGAACCGCAAGGGAACCTGCTACTCGATTACCTCGTGGGCGCACGGGTCGAGTTCACGAATCTGAAGATCGGGCCGGACTTAAACACATTGATCGCGTCGAAGGCAGCGGAGTTCCGCGCCGCGGGGCGGAACCCGTACTTCTGGGATCCGCCGCGTGTGGTGCCGCTTTCGGCGGTGAGTTACACGCTGTGCATGGCCGAGCTTTTCGAGCAACTCGCTGCGATGAATGTGACGCCCGACGCATTCTACGTGTCGTCCGCGGGTGCGACGGGTGCCGGCGTCGCGCTGGGCAAGACGTTGCTCGGGTTCACGTGTCCGGTGCGGCTCATCTGCCCGATGCACTGGCCCTGGGACATTCCCACGCGAATGGCCGACGACGCAAACGCCGCGGCCCAACGCATGGGTCTTCCACACCGGCTCGCGGCTTCGGATCTCGACGCAGACGAGTCCTTCATCGCGCCAGGTTACGGTCTCCCGTCGCCCGCGGGTCAAGAGGCGATGCACCTGCTCGCAACGACGGAAGCGATTCTGACCGATCACGTGTACACTGCGAAGGCGCTTGGGGCGCTCATCGCTGACGTGCGAGCGGGCAAGTACCCACGAGGTTCGTCGGTGGTATTCATCCACACCGGGGGTGTGCCCGCGATCTTCGCGGAACCGGATAAGGTGCTGCCGGGGATGTGATCCGCCACTTGCGGCTTCGCGAGCCGCTCGCGAAGCCGCAAGCGGCGGAAGAGGGGCACAAGCTCTAAACATCAGTTAATCTAGACTGACCCTTTGGGGGCTTCTCCATGACTCGCGCCGTGTCGTTCGCGCTATTGATGTCCCTCGCCGCAGGCGCCGCCGCACAACCGAAGTACGCCGATCCAGAGTTGAAGCCGAAGGACCGCGCGCACTGGTCATTCGTTCCGCCGAAGCGCCCGGACGTACCCGCGTTCCGCAACCCCAAACTCCCAATCCGCAACCCGATCGACGCGTTCGTTCGCGCGAAACTGGTGGAGAAGGGGATTGCGCCCTCTCCCGCCGCCGACAAACTGACGCTGCTGCGACGCGTCACGCTCGACCTCACCGGGTTACCGCCCACACCGGCGCAAGTGGATGCGTTCCTGAAAGAGGACGCGGTCGATGCTTACGAGAAGGTGGTGGAGCGGTTGCTCGCATCGCCGCACTTCGGCGAGCGCTGGGCGACGCACTGGCTCGACGTGGTCCGTTTCGCGGAGACCAATGGTTACGAGATCGACTCCGAGCGCCCGCACGCGTGGCGCTACCGCGACTACGTCGTGAACGCGTTCAACAGCGACATGCCCTACGATCAGTTCGTGCGCGAGCAGATCGCGGGCGACGAAATCGCGGGCAAGGATGCGAAGACCAAACCCGAACTGTTGATCGCGACCGGCTTGCACCGCTGCGGTCCGGCTCACCTCGTCAGCGGCAACCTCGACTCGGAGGTGCTGCGGCAGGAAGTTCTCACCGAGATGGTGAACGGCGTGGGTTCCACGTTCCTCGGCCTCACGTTCGCCTGCACACGTTGTCACGACCACAAGTTCGACCCGCTGTCGGCCGGCGACTATTACCGGTTGCAAGCGTTCTTCGCGAACGCGAAATACGCTGACGTGGATTTCGCCACGCAAGCGGAACGCGATGCTCGCAAGAAGCAGGCGGACGACCTCACCGCGAAGACGGCCCCGCTGAAGAAGCAGATCGCGGACCTCGACGCGCCTGTGCGCGCGAAGCTCGGTAAAGAGAAGCGCGAGAAACTGGAGCCGAAGTATAAGGAGGCGCTCGACACGCCCGCGGAGAAGCGGACCGCGGAGCAGAAGACCCTCGCGGCACAGTCGAACACGCTCATCAAAGTGAGCTGGGACGAAGTGCTCGCCGCGATGCCGCCCGACGATCTCGCGAAGCGTGTGAAGTTGCGCGAGCAGTTGCACGCGCTCGAAGCTCAACTTCCGCCCCCGACGCCGGCGGCGTGGGCGATCGAGAACACCGGCAGCGCGAAGACGTTCGTCCTGCGCCGCGGCGAGACGAGTCAGAAGACGCTGGAGGTTCAACCTGGCTTGCCGCGCGTGCTGGTGTCGGGCGAAACGCCAGCGCCCAAGACGCGCCGCGAACTCGCCGACTGGCTCACGAAGGCTGATCACCCGCTGACGGCTCGCGTGATTGTGAACCGGCTCTGGCAGCACCACTTCGGCCGAGGGATAGTGAACACGCCGAACGACTTCGGCGCACGCGGCGAGAAGCCTACGCACCCCGAGTTGCTCGATTGGCTGGCGTGCGAACTGGTCGAGAAGAAGTGGAGCCTCAAGCACATCCATCGTCTCATCGTGATGAGCGCCACCTACCGCCAGGTCGCGACAGGCGATCACGGCGCGAAACTCGATGGCGATAACAAACTGCTCTGGAAGATGTCACGGCGACGCCTTGAGGCGGAAGCGATTCGCGACTCGGTCCTCACAGTGGCCGGCACGTTGAACCGGCAGGTCGGCGGGCGGTCCGTGAAGGTGCCGCTCGAACCCGAGGTGTACGACCTCATCTTCACCGAGGGCGAGCCTGACGGCCTGTGGCCGGTCACGCCCGACGCGCGTCAGCACACGAGACGGTCGGTTTACCTATTTAACAAGCGGAACGTGCGCCACCCGATGCTGGAAGCGTTCGACCAGCCGGACACGCTCAACACATGCGCCGTGCGGCCGGTCAGCACGTTCGCCCCGCAAGCACTGATCCTGATGAATAGCCCGTTCGTTCACTCGCAGGCGAAGGCGTTCGCGATCTCGCTTCTGAATGAGGGCGATACCGACAAGCAACTCAACGCGCTGTACCGGCGCGCGGTGGGTCGCCTTCCGAACGCGACCGATCGCAGGCTCGCAACCGAGTTCCTGAAGGACCAAGCCGCCACGGTTCGCGCGCGGCTGAAAGCGAAGTTGCCCGTTGGCATTGAGGCGAGTTCGCTTCCCTCGGGCGCGGATGTGGCGCACGCCCGCGCCCTCGCGGACCTGTGCGTGGTGCTGTTCAACACGCACGAGTTCGTGTACATCCCGTAATGACTTGACGAGCGGGGGAGACCTCAGCCCCCGTTCACCTACTCAATCACGAACGTGGCGAGCTTGTCCACGTTCACCTGATCCGGCGGGTAGTCCTTGCGGGCCGGCATCTTCGGGTACACTTCCGGGAACGCGTACCTCCCCGATGGCCATTCCAGCGGCCAGTCGTCCGGCAGTTCCGACGCGGTGAACCGCTGCTCGCTGCCCGGCGGCACCTTACGCCCGTCCGCGTCGCGCAAGGGCGTGCCCACCAACACACGCGGCCCGCCGGGTAGGGTCGATAGTGATCTCGTGGATACCACCGATGACACGTTGAAGAACTGGTGCTGCAACCCGTCGCGGTCGGTCGCGAAGCGTTCCACCATGCGCCGCATGAGGAGCGACATCCGGTCGCGGTCGAGTGGGTGAACGAGGTCCATTTTCGGCGCTACGAAAGCGACTCTGGTGATCCAGCCTGGGCGCCATTGATGGGGGAGAAAGACCTTGCTCAGCCCGCGAGCGACAGGGCCGAACACCTTGTTCTCGCCGGGGGAGAGGACGTCAAAGAGGTCGCGAACGATCTGCCGGTTGTCGTCGTACATGCCCACGCCGCCCGCGAGCAGCATCGTCACGTCCACCAGTACGATGAGCGACGTGCACGAGCGGAACGCGGCGATCGTTGGCACCACCACTTGTTCGACGTACATGTTATATCGCTGCGAAAATGCCTCGAACAACTCGGTGCCATTCCGCCGTAGTTCGTGGGGCAGCGGGCAGAACTGGTTCGTGGGGTCAATGCCGCAGTGCCGCGCGCCTGCGAGGTCTTCCGGGGCCGCGGGGCGCGCCGGTTGGCCCTTCAAGTCGAGCAGAAACGTGGACGGCGTGATAAGCGGCTTGAAGTTCAGGATCAGATTCGCGAGCGCGAGCCGGTACGCCGCGAGTAGTTCATTTTCAGTTACGCCCGGGCGCTTTATCGCTTCCTGAAACGCGGCCGAACAGGTGCGGTAGGTGGTGTCGTTCACGAACAGGTTGAGCATCCGCTCGGACCAACCGGTGAAGTCGCGGCCGAGCATCCCGGCGTCCGCGATGCGCTCCCCTGGGAGGTCGTATAGTTTCAAGAGGCAATCGCTGAACGTCCAGTCGGAGCGCTCGAACTGGCAGACGAACTGCGACCGGTCTTTCGTCTTTTCGGGCCAGCGACCGTAGTTTACCAGTGAGTCGCGGTGGCCGGAGTAGTTGAACGCGGACCACCCATGATCCGGTTCGTGGACCGTGAACTTGCGGATCTGCGTGCCCGGTTTTCCGAGCGGGAAGCGGTCTGGGTCGTGGTCCTGTAGGTGGTTGATGAGCGACGTGAGCAGCACCGTTTTGCCGGCGCTGTAGAGGCCGACCACACCAACGCGGGCCTCGGTCGTTTTCACGCGGAAGATGCTCATGGGTCTAACCCCTCCCTAACCCCTCCCCTAAGCAGGGAGGGGCGAAATGCGGCTCCCCATTCCCGCCAGGGAAGGGGGTTGGGGGGTTAGGTCGCACTTGGGACCGTCCTATGAGTGGTATTCGCTTCACCGTTATCGACCATTGTGGAGTTCTTGCGGCTTGCGTCGGGGTTGTCATTGGAACGACTCAGGAGGTCACATGCTGGGCATCATTATCGGGGCGGCGATTTTTGGTATCATCATCGCGGTCATGGAAAAAGGTGACTTCCCCGGGTGGGGCGTGATGGTCCTTTGCGTGCTCGCGGCGGGCATTCCGGCGATGATTATCAACGCGTTGCTCCCTTCGGGCCTTTTCTTCATTGGGTTGGCAGTCGGGGCCGTGTGTGCGGGGCTTGCGATCTCCGCGACCTGCGGAATGAGCGTGAAACGGGCCTGCCTCGCGTCCGTGATCTATCTGGCGGTTCAAATCGCGATCTCGCTGGTATTGCAACTCATGTTCTCGTGATGCCGAAACACTGTCAACAACCGAGACTCCAACGTGCCCGGTATTCACTTCACACACATCGACCATTGCTCGGTGCTCATCACCGACCTCGCGAAAGCTCGCGCGTTCTACGTGGGCGTGCTGTGCTTGCGAGAGATTCCGAAGCCGAAGCCTTTCGACTTCGTGGCGCTGTGGTTCCAACTCGGTGACGGGCAGACGTTGCACCTCCTTCAGAAGCCCCAGGCCGACACGAGAAGCCCCAGACACTTCGCGCTTCGCGTGCCTGATATCGCGCAGGCGCGCGAACACTTCCGCGCGCACGGTATCGAGATGCAAGAGACCGGGCCGATCCCGCACTGCGACCGGTTCTTCGTCAGCGACCCCGACGGCAACCGCATCGAGGTGATTCAGTGGTTCGAACTATACGACCCAGCGGCGAGCGGTGCCGCTGGGCTCGATGAATGAGTGGTGTCCGGTTCGTGTTGTACCCACAGTACCGTGGGGTCGGAGCCTGTCACTTCGCCTTCAGGCGCTCGATGAGGAAGTCCGCAGACACCTTGTACTTCTCATGCGTCTTGCCCGGGTACACCAACACGCACTCCACCTTCGCCGTCTTTAGCTTCTCTTCGAGGATCATGCCAAGTAGCGCGGAGTGCGTCGGGTCATCCTGGTTCTCGCCTTTCACGGGCGGCTTCTTCTGGGACGGGTACTCCATGAACACCGGCGGGTCGTCCTTTGTCACGTGCGTCAGCGGCGAATACTCCTCAATCCACGGGAGCAGCTTTTCGCGCTGCTCGAGGTACTGCTGGAACGCACCGTCTCGGTTCGTGGGGGTGCGCACACCGAAGGCGTGGCCGCCGTAGCGGGCGTTCGGCATCCACTCGCGCAGAAGCTTCGGGTCGAGTGTCGTTTGCGCGCCGCTCACCGCCACGCAGAAGAGGCGTGTCGATTCGCGGCGGATGGGGTCGGCATTTTTAGGGTCCGCGAGGTCGTCGTGGAACGCGAGCCACAGCGAAGAGCACGCGCCCGCCGAACCTCCGGTCGCGCCGATTCGCGTCTTGTCGAGGTTCCACTCCTTCGCCTTCGATCGCACGAACTGAAGCGCGCGGGCGGCATCTTCGAGTGGCCACTGCACTGGCGGTTTGATGCCGGCCGCGTCCGCTTGAGTCACCATCCGGTAGTTGATCGCGACCACCGATACGCCCGCGTCGAGATAACGCTTCACGCCGTTGCGATACCCGCTCTTGTCGCCGTTTACCCACCCGCCGCCGTGAATGAGCAGCACCATCGGCGTCGGTGTGTCGGACTTCGCCTGCCAGAAGTCGAGTACCTGGCGCTCGTGTTTGCCGTAGGCGACGTTGGCCTGTGCGGGCGCGATCGCGGGTGCGGGCGCGATCGGCGGCGGGTCGGCCACGAGGACCGCGTGCGCCGCGGTCACTTCCAGGCCGCGCTCGTCGGTAACCGCGAGTTCGTACACCAGCGGCCGAGTGCCCGGCAGTTTCGCTGACACCGCGCCGTCCTTCACCTCGGCCTTAACGGAACCCCACGAGCGTTTCTGCCACGGTCCTTCGGCGGTCGCGAAGTGCAGGTGCGCGGCCTTCAGTTTCACCTTACTCGACACCTTCGCACTCACGATGTCGGTGTCCTTGTCGCGCGTCATGGGGCCGAGTTCGGGTAACGGGTCGCCCTTGTTCAGAAGCGTGTCGATGAATGTGTCCACTTCGCCGAACTTCCACATGTGACCGTGCGGCAACCTGACACGGACCGAGATCACGCGAGGCGCCTTCACCAGGTCGTAGCACTTCTGGTAACTGTCCATCGGGTACGCGAAGTCGTTCGTGCCATTCAGGAACAGGATCGGGCACTTCACGTTTGGCAGATACCTCGACGGGTCGAACGTCTCGACCCATCGCTTGCGCCGCTCCGCGTCCATCTTGTCGAACCGCCCTTCCTTCCACGCGCTGTTGTCGTGCAAGAAGCCGCAGCCGTAGACCGGCACGGCGGCCTTGAAGCGGTCATCGACTCCCGCGACGATGCACGTCAGGTAGCCGCCCCAACTGATGCCGGTCACCGCGGTGCGGTCCTTGTCCACCTCCGCGAACGAGCGCACGAGGTTGTGACCGCGAACCACGGCCGCGATCGCGTGGTAGGTCCACATATCGCGCACGGTCTTGTCGTTGAAGTCCTTGAACTTGGTGTCGTCGGACTGGTCCGGGCCACCGTCCGCAAGGCGCCCGTTCGGGCCATTCCCGGCTAGGTCCATCGCGAGCGCACAGTAACCGCGAGCGGCCCAGTGTTCGGCCCACTCGCGAAACGCCTTGCCGCCTCCGCCATGGACCAACACCACCGCGGGAAACGGGCCTTTGCCTTCGACTGGCTTCGCGTAGTACCCGAAGATGCGTGTCGGCTTTCCCTGGTACGGCTCGCCGGGGTAGTACACTTCCCGCGCTTTGCCGACCTCCTTGCCCCACTCCGGGTTGACGTCGGTCTTGGCGAGCGCGGGGAAGTCCCACGGCCCCGTCTTCGGCGGGGCCGCTGCGAACAGCGTGGAAGGAACGAGCGTGAGAAAGAGAACGAGCAGGAGGCGCGCCATAACTGCACCACGAGGAAAGGGTGGGGCAGTTACATTAGGGCGCGGCCGAGAAAGGTTCAGCGTCGGACCTGGAGCGGACGCACCGTCAGGTGCGTGGGAACTCTGGGGCGTCTGACGGAGGCTCAAGGCCCGATTGCTTCGGAGCCGCGTTCTCCGGTGCGGATGCGCACGCAGTCTTCAAGGGACAGCACGAATATTTTCCCATCGCCAATCGTGCCCGTGTCGCCGGTGCGCGCCGCGTGAACGATCGCTTCCACTGTGGCCTCGACGAACGCTTCATTGACCGCGATCTCGAGTTTCAGCTTTGGAATCAGTTGAATTTGCACCTCGGTTGTGCGGTACACTTCGGTGTAGCCTCGCTGGCGTCCGCAACCGCGGACATCGCTGACTGTCATGAGGTATACGTCGCGCTCCGCGAGTGCTTTCTGAACGTCTTCGAGCTTTTCGGGTCGGATGATCGCAATGAGGAGTTTCATGGCTTCGCAGTCTGTGTGTGGGTGTGAGTGTGAGGAAAGCGGAGTGAAGCGAAGAGTGAATGCAGTGGAAGACAGGAGCCTGAAACCAGCAGGTCTCCTGTCTTCCACTTACACTTACACTTACACTTTGACGGCTGTGACGCCCTTCCCGGTGTGGCGGGTGAATAGCGCTTCGAGGCGTTTTGCGATCTCGACTGGGTCGCCGTCGCGACAACGGAAAGTGGTGCCACGAATTGTGGTCACGTGCGGGTATACAGCGAGGAAGTCTTTGTCCGCTGGCCCCTCGGTTGGCTTGCACAACTCGGTCCACGCGGTCATGAGTTCCTTGTGGTCGGCACCAGTCAGTTGCAGATCGAACCGTCCGTTGCCGCGTGGCACGCTCGCGGCCCGCGGTTCGGTGGACACGACGGTGACGGACTCCGTTGCGCCGCTGAAATCGAATCCGACTTCCCCGTGCTCCGTTCGGTCCAGTCCTTCAGACTCCGACTTTGGATCGGTCTTGAAGTTGCCAAGCGTGATTGCTTGCGTGAGGAGTACAAGCCCGAGACTCAAGACAAACGCGAACACGGCGGAGAACACCGCGGCCTTGATCTGCACTTTCAGTTGCGACATGCCGGACTTCTTGTCCTTCCCGTTGTTGGCTTTGTCATCCTGTTTGTCGGCGAGGGCCTGAAGATCCGACTGCTCTTTCTCGAGCGCGGCCACGGTTGCCGCCTTGTCGGTCGCGATATCCTTCGGCCCGACGAGCGCGTCAGTCGCTTCCTTGAGCTTGTCCTTCGCTTCCTTCACCGCGGTTTCGGCTGCTTCCTTACCCTCGGGCTTCGCGTCGGCCAGCGTCTTTTCGGCGGTTTCGACGGCCTTCGTCAGTTCGTCGACCTTCAGTTCCGTTTCCTTGGCCTTGACCTCATCGTCTGCTGTTGCGACTTGCGCCTTTGCCTCGGCGATCAGTTTCGAGTTCCCGGAAGAATCCTTCTCATTCAGCTTCTCCAGCCGCGTCCGGTGCTGGGAGAACGCGAGCGTGCCGTCGGTGCCCGCGGAGTTCACGAGCGCGGAGCAGAACACGCCGGTCAGCACGGCTCCGACGAACCCGCCGACGCCGTGGACGCCGAACGCGTCTAGCGAGTCGTCGTAACCGAGTTTGTTCTTCAGCGCAACCGCGAGGTAGCACAGCACGGCAGCGGCAAGGCCGATGAGGATTGCGCCCGACATGTACACGAACCCACTCGCGGGCGTGACCGCGACCAACCCGGCCACGATACCGGACGCCAGTCCGAGCGCGGTCGGTTTGCCCTTGTGAATCCATTCCACGAGCATCCACCCCAGCCCCGCGGCGGCGGCGGCGACCTGTGTCGCGGCAAACGCGGAGACGGAAAGCGACGTGCTGTTCGTCGCGCTACCGCCGTTGAACCCGAACCACCCGAACCACAGCAGTCCGGCCCCGAGGAGCGTGAGAACCATGCTGTTCGGGTGCGCGATCTGCTTCGGATACCCGGCCCGTTTACCGAGGACGAGACAGCACGCCAGCCCGGCCATGCCCGCGGCAATATGAACGACCGTTCCGCCCGCGAAGTCGAGCGCACCCATCTTGCCGAGCAAGCCGATCGCCGCCTTCCCGCGGTTCGCGGCCACAACGCTGGTGTCGAACCAGTCGAACGCCCACACCATGTGCGCCAGCGGGCAGTACACGAACGTGACCCACAGCAGCATGAAGATGCAGAACGGCCAGAATCGGATACGCTCCGCGATGGCCCCGCTGATGAGCGCCGGGGTGATGATCGCGAACATGCCCTGGAACATGACGTGCAGGTAAACCGGGATGTCGTACTGCGGGAGTTTCGTGCCCGGCTCAATTCCCTTCAGGAAGACCAGATCCCAACTCCAACCGAACAGCCCGCCGTCGGTTGCGCCCAGGAAGTCGAGCTTCACGACCGACGCGCCGAACGCGAGCGAATACCCGATCGCGACCCAGTACACGCCGACCACCGCGAGCGCCGCCATGCTGTGCATCATCGTGGCGAGGACGTTCTTGCGGCGGACCATACCGCCGTAGAAGAGCGCCAGACCGGGAACCATGAGCAACACGAGCGCACTGGAAGTCAGCAACCAGGCCGTGTCTCCGCGTGCCTTGCCCTCGCTTGCCGCGCTGCTCGCATCCGAGACGCCCTTGTCCGCGGTCTTTTTGATTTCGTCGGCTGCTTTCTTGCTCTCGTCGGCTGCTTTCTTGCTGTCGTCCGCAGCCAGTTTGGTCGCCTCTGCGCTCTTTTCGAGCGCACTGAGTTTGTCTGCGGTCGCCTTCGCGTCACCGCCGCTCGCTTTGACCGCAGCGAGTTCCTTCGTCAGTGCGTTGGTCTTCGCGGTCATCGCCGCAAGTTCGGCTTTCGTGGTGGTCGCTGACTTTGAAGTCGTCTCGACTTCCTTTTTCAGCGCGTCCACCTTCGCGGCGGCGGTCTTCGCGTCAGCGGTCGCGGTCGTATTCAGATCGGCCAGTGCCTTTTCTGCCTTCTCCAACGCCTTCGCGAGTTTGGCGATGGCTTTATTGGTCTCCGCGAGGTCGGCCTTCGTGGCCGGCTTTTCGTCTTGGGCTGATACTCTCCCCATGACTGGTGCCCAGGCACCGGGCAGTAGGCAACACCCCGTGAATAGGAGCACGGCGAACAGTAGACGGCGAACTTGCATTACGCACCTTGGTTATGCACATCCAGGCGGGAAATCACCAGTTCTTCAGCACCCACAACCGGAATTGGATGCGGGGGATAGGAGTGCCCAAATGCAGCGCGTGTGCCACGCGAACCGGCAATTTCTGGGAAAGTGCATCTCGCGTGTGGGGAAGATGTTGTGACAAATCATGATGGAGAGGCGATTCCGCCAGATCTGTTCAGGTGCGCGAATTCCGTGCAGAAGTGCTTGGTATGAAGTCGTTTGCACTTGAAGGCAGATTTGGCGAGCGCCGCGGCATCCCCGACACACTCGTTACAACTGGACCCCGCTGTTCTGGATTCGACTCCGAATGAACGGTTCTCTTGACAGTATCGATCTGCTGCTGTCGATCCAATCCCTCGCCGGAGTTTCATGAGTCACCCCAGGCCTGGTTCAATGACGAATCGGTTACCGGGAGTGGCTGCGACACCAACCCACGATTCCCGACTACGGAAAGGATTCCATGAACACGATCATCCTACTCACCGCGTTGAGCGCTGGTCAGTTGCCCGAGGCGCCCTCGCCAGGTCTCGTTGCTTTGCCGGCGATCCCACAACCGGGTGCACAGCCACCGGCTGGCCTTCCGTCGCAGCCGATGCCGCCCGCCGGGATGCCGATGGGCAACGGTAATGGGAACGGTGCAGCAGAGGAGAAAGCACCTGCGGCGCCGGAACCGTATGCGCTGATGCGTCTGTTGCAGACCACTCAGTTCGGTCAGAACCTCACCGAGCGCGGGATCAGCATCAGCGGCTGGGTGCAGGGGAACTACACCGTCAGCAGTGCCGACCGGAGCAACGGCCCGATCACCTTCAACGAACGCGCGAACTTCTTCCAGATGAACCAGAACTTCCTGCGTATCAACAAGGACGTTGACATGAGCAAGGAAGAGTTCCAACTCGGCTTCCGCACGGAGTGGATTCTGCCGGGCACCGATGCGCGGTTCACGCAGTCTCGCGGGTTGCTCAACGGACAGACCGGTAACTACCAGGTCGACCTGCTACAAGGGTACGTCGAGGCGTTCCTGCCGAACCTGGGGCCAAAGGGCAGTTCCGTGAAGGTCGGCAAGTTCGCGACCCACTGTTCGTATGAGTTGATGCAGGGTGCCGAGACGCCGTTCGTGTCGCGCTCCTATGGTTTCCAGTACAACCCGTTCGCGCACACAGGTTCGTGGGTAACGACCCCGCTTGACGACACCTGGACGATGTCGAACGGGTTGGTGGTAGGTAGCGACAACTTCATCGACACGGCCAACCAGTTGACCTACATCGGCCAGTTGAAGTGGGCACCGAAGGAAGGGAAGACGACTGTGTTGCTGAACACGGTTGTGACCGACCCGCGGTTTGATGTCGCAGAGGCGTTCCCGTACTACAACATCTACAATTTGCAGGTGATTCACAACGTCACCGAGAAACTCACCTACGTGATGGACGCGACGTTCTCGCACATCGACGGTGCCCCGCTGGGTGGTAATGCGGTGGGGTCGGCGACGTGGTACGGTGCAGCGAGCTACTTGATCTACAAGGTGAATGACAAGGTCACGAGCACCTTCCGCACCGAGCTGTTCGAGGACACGAAGGGTTTCCGTACCGGCTCGAAGGGGCTTTACACGGAACTGACCTACGGGGTCGCGTACGCTCCGCGTCCGGGGCTGATCTTCCGCCCAAGCGTTCGCTATGACCACAACGACTCGACCCGCCCGTTCGAGGGCAAGTCGAGTCTGTACAGCGGGGCGATGGACGTGATCATCCGTTACTAACGCTCGCGAACCTTTGGGCCGCTTTCGGCTTCGCTACCCGCGAAGACGCAAGCGGCCCAAAGGTACATTTCTTTTCTTTCAGCCCTCATCATTTCTATAGCCGGCGGCGGTCCGATCGGGTCGCGCTGAACACCTCCTGTTCGGAAGATGCGGGTTGGGTAAATTCGGTTGTCCGAATCAATCTTTCCGTGTGAACTGCCGACAACAGATGTAGGGAAGGCGCGTCGCCGTGATGGCGACCGTTGCGGTGCGCCCTTTGTCTGGAGGCAGACATGCCAAGATTCGGGTTCTCGGTGGCAGCGGTATTGGTGCTCGCGGCACCGGCGTGGGCGGCCTATCCGCCGCCGCGAATTGCGGAGCGGTTCCCCGCGCCTTTTGGCCATCCCGCCGCAGGTGTTCCCGTGGCTGGCTCCCCGATGCCACCGGACATGCTGCCTCCGATTGGGCTGTCCCCAGGAGGACCCTTCGCGCCCGCCCTGCCGGACGGGTCTGGACCGCCCGGTGGCATGATGTCGACGCCCGGTTGGGATCCGCACGGACCGGTTTCCGACCCTCGCGGGTTCGCGTTCGACCCACTGAACTCATCCTCGAACCTGTATTGCCCGCGGACACGGCACGAGTACTGGGTCCGCGGCGACTGGCTTTACGGAGACCTCCGCAACACGCCGGTGCCAGTGCTGATCTCGACTGGGGACCCGAACCTCCCGGACGCGGCGGTGCCCGGTCGCGGGAACGTGAGGGCGCTTGGAGCTGGGCCGCGCGACCTGGGCATGTTTCACGGCGCGCGCGTCACCTTCGGTCGGTGGTTCGACCCGGACGGCGAACTCGGCGCGGAAATTAGCGGGTTCATTTTTGGACGCGAGGGGAGCGCGACGTTCTTCAGCGACACGACCGGTACGCCGGTCGTGTCGGCCCCGGTGATTGGTTCAAATGGGGTAGCGACGGTGTACGACTTCGCGTTCCCCGGCCGATTTACGGGCACGCTCGGCAGCCGCTCCGCGACGCAGCTCTTCGGTGCGGAGGCGAACCTATTACACCGCTGGCGCGGCGACGGGCGTGTAAGCGTGGATGGGATATTCGGGTATCGCCACCTCCAGTTGAATGAGCGGGTCGAACTCCTGGGGCGGTCGCAGGCGACCGGTGCTCTGGGCACATTCAATGGGGCAGTCCTCCCGCAGGGCGTAACCGTGTTCACGAGCGACTCGTTCCGCGGGCGTACCGAGTTCCATGGGGTGCAGCTTGGAGGGCGAATCGAGGTGCGCCGGGACATGTTCACGCTCACCACGTTCAGCAAGGTAGGTGCGGGTGTGAACCTGCAGACGCTCCGCGTGGACGGCAGCACGACCGCGACCGGATTCGGCGTGACGCAAACCGCGTTCGGCGGTGTGCGAGCGCTGCCGGGCAACTTCGGTCGGGATACGAACACCGACTTCTCGCTGAGCGGTGAAACGGGTTTCGAGCTGAGTTTTCAGGTGACACAGAGCGTGACGGTGCGAGTGGGGTACAACACACTCTTCTGGTCGGACGTGTTACGACCGGGGTCCGTGATCGACCCGGTTGTGAACTTCTCGCAGGTGCCGATCGACCCGACTTTCGGCACGCCTGGTGGCGCGGCGCGGCCGCGGAACGTGTTCCGGTCGAGCGATTTCCTCGCGCAGAGCATGGTGGTCGGCTTGCAGTGGGATTATTGAGATGTGAATCTTGGTGAGTGGGGGCGTAAGCCCTCCGAGTGAAGTACAACGTCTTTACGTTGGGCTTCACTCGGAGGGCTTACGCCCCCACTCACCTTTGCACACGAGGCACGTCATGCACCTCTCCCGTCGCGAGCTTATCGCTACTCTTCCCGCGATTCTCCCCTTCGCCGCGCACGCGGCCGATGCACCGAAACGCATTCCGCTCGGCTTCAGCCTGTATGGCATGAAGACGCTCGCGCTCGCCGACGCGCTGAAAGCGTGCCACGCCATCGGCTACGACGGCGTCGAATTCTCGCTCATGCCGGGCTACCCGGCGGAACCGAAACTGCTCGCTGCGAACAACCGCAAAGACCTCCGCAAGCAACTCGCGGACAGCGGCCTCGCGGTTCACGGGTTGATGGAGAACCTCGCCGAACCCGCGACCGACGCTGTTCACAAAACGAACCTCGAACGGCTCAAGGCAGCCACCGAACTGGGGCACGCGCTCAGCCCGGACGTCGTTCCGCCGATCGAAAGCGTTCTCGGAGGGAAGCCAGCCGACTGGGACACGGTGAAGGTGAAACTCGCGGAGCGGCTCGGTAAGTGGGCCGAAATCGGCAAGGACGCGAAGACCGTGATCACGGTGAAGCCCCACGTCGCGAACGCGTTACACACGCTCGACGGCGCCGTCTGGCTTGTGAAGCAGGTGAACAGCCCGTGGCTGCG
>SXID01000111.1 GCA_005772955.1 Planctomycetia bacterium | reverse complement strand
TCACTGCGGGTTCGCGCCGGCACCGTTACGACTTCGCCTCGCGGGAGCGGCGAGACTTCACGGGTGGTCACTTCTTTTTCATCCCAAGGCGTTCGATCGCCTTTTTCGCGTCGGTGTCCCCTTGCACGGCGGCCTTCTCGTACCCACGGAGGGGTGGAGGTCGCGGGCACCGATGTCGTACCGGAGGGTGACGTGCCGTGCTCGGTGTTGTTGGTTTCCGACATGGCAACTCCTGAGTGAGTGCCAGCGATGGTACCGCCGCACCGTGTGCGAGGGAAGGAGCCGGCTCCGCTTTCCGGTAGGCATTCGTCGCGGGCGTGGTATACACTGTCTTTTAAGCCTGCCTCCAACCTCCGCTTGTCTGTCGCGGTCAGGATACCTCTCATGCCCAACTCAAACAGATACACCCGTCGTGTCGCGCTAAAGGCCGGTATGCTTGGCGTCACCGGGCTGAGCCTGCCGGACCTCTTTCGCGCGAAGGCGCGCGCCGCGGAGTCGGGCAGCGCTGGCAATGATAAAGCCGTCATCCTCATTTGGCTCGACGGCGGGCCGAGTCAGCTCGAAACGTTCGACCCGAAGCCCGACGCGCCGGCCGAGTTTCGCGGGCCGTTCGGCATCTGCAAGACAAAGACCCCCGGCGTACACGTCAGCGCGCTCATGCCGGAGGTGTCGAAACGCGTCAACAAACTCTCGCTGATCCGCTCGCTGCACCACGACAACGGCGACCACTTCGCCGCCGGGCACTGGATGACCACCGGCCGGTTCGGGTCCACCAGCGTGAACCTGCCGCAGAAGTTCCCCTCGGTCGGGTCGTATGTGTCGAAACTGAAAGGCTCGAATCATCCGAGCCTCCCGGCTTACGTTGGGCTGCCCGCGGCGCAAACGATCTACCTGTTCCCCGGCTACATGGGCGCGGCGTACCTCGGCGGCGCGTACAACCCGTTCGACGTGGATCGCGAGAACAAGTATCTCGCGTGGACCGGTGCGCGTGTGCGCTCCCCGAAGTGGCTCGCCACGCTTGGCAGCGCCACCGACGCGAACGGCGGACGTTCTTCGCTGCTCAGGCAGTTCGACACGGTGCGGCGCGACATCGACGCCAGCGGCGTGATGAAGACGATGGATCAGTTCCAACTGAAGGCGCTCGACCTGATGACCGGGAACGCGGCCCGCGAAGCGTTCGACATCGACAAAGAGGACGTGAAGTCCGCGGACCGCTACGGGCAGGGGCCGTGGGCGCGGTACACGCTGATGGCGCGCCGGCTGGTGGAGGCGGGCGTGTCGTTCGTGACGGTGGACATGCCGCACTGGGACGACCACAGCAGCATCGAGAAGGCGCACGGCGCGAAGGTGCCGGTAGTGGACCAGGCCGTTGGCGCTCTGCTCGATGACCTGGAGGAACGCGGGTTGTCGGATCGCGTGATGGTGGTGGTGATGGGTGAGTTCGGGCGCACGCCGAAGATCAACACCGGTCAGCCCGGCATCCCGGTGCCGGGCCGCGACCACTGGGGCAACGCGATTTCGGCGCTGATCGCGGGCGGCGGAATCAAGCCCGGCGTGGTCGTCGGCAAAACGAACGCGAAGGCCGAACACCCGGTCGAACGCGCGCTGAAGCCGGAGGCGCTGTTGGCGACGATCTACCACCAACTCGGCATCGACGCGACGCAAACGTTCAAGGACCACACCGGCCGCCCGCACCCGATTCTGGACGACGCGACCCCGATCAAGGAACTGGTGTAAAGTTGGGAGACCAAAGAGAGCGGCCAACTTGTTATCGTTAGTTAACCAATTTCTCGATGAGTGAGGACCCCGTCGCGCGGTCCGACCGTGGCGATCGCCCAGGCTTCGCCAGGGCGCGGGCGCGGTGCATCGCGCGCAACCGGGGCACCGCGCTCCGCTTCTCGCGCGGATGCGCAATCTCGTAGTTGCGCACCTGCGAAAGGGCGGGCACGATACCCGCAACCGGCGCAGGGTTGTCCGCGTTCCGCCACGGCAATATACTTTCTACTCGTTTCGAGATAGCGGCCCGAAGGTCGTTGGACGGAGTACGCAGCGGAATGCGGTTTCACCTGATTGACCGAATCGACCGCTGGGAACCTGGCAAGTCGCTCGCGGCGACCAAGTATCTCGCGTTGGGGGAAGAGTACCTCGCGGACCACTTTCCACAGTTCCCGGTCATGCCCGGTGTGCTGATGCTCCAGGCCTGTGTGGAAGCGGCGGCGTGGCTCTGGCGCGTGAGTACCGACTTCTCGCACCCGGTAATCGTGCTCCGCGAACTGAAGAGCGCGAAGTACGGTACGTTCATGCAACCGGGGCACTGGATGAACGTGACCGTTGAGCTCGCGAAGGTGGATGCCGCGACCAACCTCGCGACGTTCAAGGCTAAAGGCGTGAATGACGCGAACGAACCGACCGTGAACGCGATCTTCATCCTTCATGGGTACTCGCTGACCGGACGCGGTTCCACCGGAGCGGCGACCGACGCGAAGTTGGTCGAACACTGGAAAACCCGCTGGGCGCTGCTTACGGGCGGGCTTCGTTAGCCGCGAGCCGAAGGCAAGCGGAGCATTCCGACGACAGGATAACGCTGAGATGATCTTGACGGACCAAATCGCGCTGGTGACGGGCGGAAGCCGGGGCATTGGCCGTGGCATCGTGCTGGCGCTGGCGAGAGAAGGTGCGAAGGTTACCTTCGTATACCGCGGAAACGCGGAAGCGGCGAACCAACTGGTTGCGGAAGTCGCTGCGACCGGTGGCGTCGCGAAGGCGGTGCAAGCCGATGTCGCTGATCCCACAGCGGGCGAAACCGTGGTCGGTGGGGTTGTGGCGGAACACGGGCGAATTGATATTCTGGTGAACAACGCCGGTGTCATCCGCGACAAACTGTTCCTCCGAATGGAAACCGACGACTGGAATGCGGTGATCAACACCAACCTGACGGGCACGTTCGCATTCTGTAAGGCCGTGGCCCAACCGATGGCGTTCAAGCAGCGGTCGGGCCGGATTGTTAATGTGTCGAGCATCGCCGCTGAGCACGTGAACAAGGGACAGGCGAACTACGCGGCGAGCAAGGGCGCAATCAACAGTTTCACGCGTGTACTGGCCGCGGAACTGGGCGCCAGGAATGTACTGGTAAACGCCGTCGCCCCCGGCTTCATCGCGACTGACATGAGCCAGGCTGTGGTGAACATGGCCGGCGTCGATAACCTCAAGAAACTGATTCCGGTGCGGCGGCTCGGTACCCCGGACGACATCGCCAACGTAGTCCTTTTCCTGTGTGGTCCCGCCGCGGCGTATATCACCGGACAGGTGATTACCGTGGACGGTGGTCTCAGCCTCGGGGCGGTGTCCGGCTGACCCGGCCGGTTGGAGAACCCAAACATGACGCGCGAAGACATTTTCGGTAAGGTCCGCACCACGCTCATTGACGCCCTGAGCGTTGACGACGATCAGGTGACGCCGACCGCACGGCTCAGGGGCGACCTGGGCGCCGAGTCCATCGACTTCCTCGACATCGTGTTCCGACTGGAGAAACAGTTCGGGGTCACGATCCCGCGTGAGGAACTGTTCCCGGAGTCCATTTTCCAGGGCGATAGTGGATACGTCGCCAACGGGAAAGTGACCCCCGGGGGGCTGGTCGAACTCGAAAAGCAAATGCCCTACGCCGACCTCACCGACTTCAAGAACGACCCGCGGCTCGACAAGGTCGAAGACCTGTTCACCGTCGATCTGATCGTGCGATACCTGGAAGGTAAGGTCGCCAAGAAGTGACTTTGTTTTCGCCGCTTGGGACTTCGCGAAATCGCGAAGCGGCAAGAAGACAGGCAAGTTCGAGAACCAAGCATGCGCTGGACCTGGATCGACCGGTTCGTGACGTTCGAGTCCGGTAAATCGGCCACGGCGGTCAAGAACCTGAGCCTCGCCGAAGATCACTTCGCCGACCACTTCCCTGGCTTTCCAGTGATGCCCGCCCCCCTGATTCTTGAAGGACTGGCTCAAACGGGTGGCATTCTTGTCGGCGAGGCTCGCCAGTATCGCGAGAACGTGGTACTGGCGAAAATGTCGAACGCAAAATTTCATCGCGACGCGCTCGCTGGCGAACAATTGACCTACACGACCACCCTCATTGACCTGAACGACACCGGCGCGAGGGTGTCCGCCACCGCGCACAGCGGCACCGACCTCGTTGCCGAGGTGGAAATCCTGTTCGCCCACGCGAACCCAAGCCAACTGCCGCCCGGTTTGCCTGACACCAAGTTCGTCTTTAGTGGCGAACTAACCCACCTGCTCCGCCTGGCCGCCGCGGTCAGTAAACCTGCCCCACCGACCGCCTAGAGCGCTTTCCGGAAATGCGTAGCACCTCAACGAACCGCGACCGCAAGGGAGCGGCAAAGCTCAACCACTCCCTTGCGGTCGCGGCTCGTTAAACAACGCTACCCCGTTCCCAAACGCGCTCTAAATGCTCCCATAACGACACCCGAGGCCAAAACAACCCAATTTACCTGCACTACTGAACCTTCCACGCCGGAAATCCTTTCGCCCAAAGTGAATCGGACGCAAGTCCACCGATCGAATACACTACTTCTTGAGATACTGGACGCCCCGCGACTGGGCGTGCCCCCCCTATTGCGGAGTTCCGCCCCGAGTGGCCGACATGGTAAGCAATTCCCGCCGCACCGTGCTGACCGGGTTCGGTGTCCTCAGCCCGATCGGGTCCACGCCCGAAGCGTTCTGGGACGCGCTCGTCGCGGGTGCCTGTGGCGTCCGCACGGTCTCACTTTTCGACGCCTCCGAACTCCCGTGTCATATTGCGGGCGAGGTGCAAGGATTCGTCGCCAAGGCGATGATGGCGGAAACGAAGTACCGCAAAGAACTCAAGTCGATGGCCCGAACCGTGGAACTCGGGGTAATTGGCTCCCAACTCGCGATGCAGAGTGCAAAACTCGCGAAGGGCACGGTTCCCCCGAACCGGATCGGGATCGAGTTCGCCTCGCTGATGGGCGCGAGTGACCTGAACGACATGGCCGCCGCGAGCAAACTGTCGGCGCCCGACGGCGAGACGGTTGACCACGGCGTCTGGGGCGCGGCTGGGTTGAATGAGATCACGCCGGTCTGGATGCTGAAGTACCTGCCGAACATGCCCGCGTGTCACGCCACGATCCTTTACGACATTCAGGGACCAAGCAACACGCAAATCCCCGGTGACACGTCGGGTCTGGTCGCGCTGTTCGAGGCCACACGCATTTTGCGGCGCGGTGCGACGGACGTGATGGTCGTTGGCGGCAGCGAGGCCCGCATCAACCCGATCACGCTCAGTCGGCACAACCTGTTCGTCCAACTGTCGAAGCGAAACGACGACCCCACGCACGCGGTTCGGCCGTTTGACGCGACCCGCGACGGCACCGTGTTGGGCGAAGGTGCAGCGGTGTTTACGCTCGAAGAACTCGAACACGCTCGCGTCCGGAACGCGACCATTCTCGGCGAAGTTGTGGGTTGGGCGAGCGGGGTTGATCGCGGCAAGAAAGGTCCGGGCCTGGCGCGTGTCATCCGAAACGCGCTCACCACGGCTGGCATTCGACCGGGCGAGGTGGACCACGTGAACGCTCACGGCACTGGCACAACCGCCGGTGATGCGTTCGAGGCGTGCGGCATCGCGGAGGTGTTTGGGCGGGGCGTGCCGGTCTTCGCACCATTGAGCCGGTTCGGAAATCTCGGCGCCGCCAGCGGGCTGATGGAATTGGCGTGCAGTGTACTGGCTCTCAAACACGGGCTGCTGCCCGGTACGCTCAATCACGAGAAGCCAGCCGCAGACTGTCCCATCAACGTCCACTCGGGTGCGCCGCGCCCCGTGACAAAGCCGTACGCGGTCAAGGTGACATACACCGACCTCGGGCAATGCGCTGCGGTGGTAGTGAAGAGGTGGAGCGATGCGTAGGCGTGTGGTCATCACCGGGATGGGCGTTATCACCCCGCTGGGGCACAGCGTGGGTGAACTGTTCGCCAGCGTTGTCGCGGGGCGTACGGCCGTCGCACCGATCGTGCACTTCGACGCGCGTACGTTCCCGACCACTTTTGCCTCGCAGGTGTCGGGCTTCGATCTCGCGAAGTACCTGCCGGACGCGGCGAAGTTCCGTAACTGCGGCGTGAACACCAAGTACGCGCTCGCGGCCGGCAAGCAGGCGATCACCGACGCGGGCCTTCTGGAGATCAAGGGCGACCGCTCGCGGATGGGCGTGTACCTCGGGTCCGGCGAGGGGCAGGAGAACTTCGAGGTGCTCACGACCAGTATCTCGAAGGCGACCCCGGCGGGCGAGCGCACCGCGGACTTCTGCCAGGCCTCGGCACTGCTGTTCAAGCGGCTCAACGGTCCGCAAGAAGCGGAAGCCGAGATGTACGCGCCGAGTGGTTACCTCGCTGACACCTTTGCCTTGGATGGGCCGTTCGCGTCGTGCCAGACCGCGTGTGCCGCAAGTTCGCAGGCCATCGGCGAGGCTGGGGAGATGATCCGCACCGGCGAAGCGGACGTGATGCTCGCGGGCGGGTCGCACAGCATGATCACGCCCACCGGCATCAGTGGGTTCAACCGGCTCACGGCGCTCTCGCAGCGCAACGACAGCCCGACCACGGCGAGCCGGCCGTTCGACCTGACCCGCGACGGCTTCGTGATCGGCGAGGGCGCCGGCCTGATGGTGCTGGAAGAACTGGAACACGCGAAGGCACGCGGTGCGCACATCGTCGCGGAGCTAACCGGCTACGGCTCGACGGCCGATGCGTACCGCATGACCGACCCGCACCCGGAGGGTAAGGGCGCGATCCGCTGTATGGCGAACGCGCTGGCCGACGCCGGGCTGAACCCCACCGACATCGGCTACATCAACGCACACGGCACCAGCACGCAGGCCAACGATGCGGCCGAAACCGCCGCGATCAAGTCGGTGTTCGGCGATCACGCCTACAAGATTCCGGTTTCGAGCAGTAAGAGTATGCTTGGTCACCTGATCGCCGCGGCGGGCGTGGCGGAACTGGTGATTTCCATGATGGCTATTCAGAGGGGTGTGATCCCGCCAACGATCAACCTCGAAACGCCCGATCCCGACTGCGACCTGGACTACGTCCCCCACCACGCCCGCGAATCGCGGTTTCGTCACGCGCTATCCAACAGTTTCGGCTTCGGTGGCCAGAACATCGCTCTCGTTGTGAGCGCGTTCAAGGGGTGAGTTGTCTTTTGTCGCTTGCGGTGGAGTCGAGAAAACACAGCAGCAACTTCCATTATTCCGATAATGAGAAGTTGGTGATTGCAACAGGACGTTTCTCGTCGCCAGGGCAGGCTATTCGTACGTTGGAACCCGTGTCATTCTGCCGGAGGTGCTAGGGTGGTTTTCTGGCTCTGGATCGTAATTTCGGTACTCGCTGTTCCGCCCATTGCGGTGGGATTGGTCCTGGCAGTGACGTACCTTTACGTGCGATGGAAGTACATGGGTTTTCTCACCCGCATCTTCCAGGAGAAACCGCTATTCGTCGTCCCGCGAGGCGAGCCGGACCCGAGCGCCGAAGAGGTCACACTCTCCGCCCCCGATGGACTGGCGCTGCGCGGCTGTTACCTCTCGACCACGGCCCCGCAGCGGCGCGGCGTGATCCTGTTTGGTTTGGAGTTCGGTTCCAATCGGTGGGCGTGTCGGCAGTATTGCCAGGCGCTCATCGAGGCGGGTTATGACGTATTCGCGGTCGAACCACGGAACCAGGGCGACAGCGACCGCGACCCGAACTACGAACCGCTTCAATGGGTGACTGACCGCGACGCAGCCGACATGCGAACCGCAGTCGCGTATCTTCGCGCACGTTCAGACGCGGACCCGAGCGGCATTGGCATCTTCGGCATCAGTAAGGGCGGGAGCACCGGTGTGCTGATCGCGTCCACCGACCCGTGGGTGAAGTGTGTGGTGACCGACGGCATGTACGGGACGCACACCACGCTGGTGCCGTACATGCAGCGGTGGATTCAGATCTACAGCGGCAACCGCCGGCTCCAGCGGGTGATGCCGTCATGGTTCTATGGCATGGTCGGCAACGTGGGCGTGAAACGCGTCGCACGCAACCGCGGCGTGACCTACCCGAGCGTGGAGAAGGCCGCGGCGCGCCTGAACCGCCCGCTGCTGATGATTCACGGAGCGGGCGACACCTACATCAAGCCCGAAATGGCCGAGTCGCTGTTCGCGCGCGCGTCAGGTGCGAAGACGCTGTGGCTGGTGCCCAACGCGAAGCACAATCAGGCGTTGCACGTTGCGGCCGAAGAGTACAATCGCGCGGTGGTCGAGTTCTTCGACCGCCACCTGGCGCAAGAGGCCGCGGAACCGATGCCGGTGTAGGTGGTAATAACCCCTCCCCTTAAGGAGGGAGGGGCTAAGAGCGGCCGGCAGTCCGACTCCCCTCCCTTCTTAGGGGAAGGGGAGAGGTTCTTCCATGAAGCCCACGGCCCGCCGTGGGCTTCGTCGCGCGCGGGTGAAGTCATGTCACTAAAACGCTTCCTGCTCGTCCGACTCGGTCGGCTGCTCACGTACCCCGTGCGGCGGCAGTTGCGGCAGTTCGAGGTCGCCTGCCAGAACCCCGAAGCGGTGCAGTCCGCGCTGCTCTTCGACATCCTCCACAAGCAAGCCGACACGCAGTTCGGGCGCGATCACAAGTTCGCCGCGGTCACGTCGGTCGCGGAGTACCGCAATAACGTACCGGTGGCGCCTTACGAGTACGTTGCACCCTACATCGAGAAGGTTCAGAACGGCGATACGCGAGCGCTGCTAAGCGACCCGCGCGTGCTGATGTTCGCGCTCACCAGCGGCACCACCGCGAGCCGCAAGTTGATTCCGGTGACGGACGCGTACCTCGCGGCGTACAAGCGCGGCTGGAACATGTGGGGCGTGAAGATGTACCGCGACAACCGCGGGCGTCGGATCGCGATGCGTCCCATCGTGCAACTCGGCGGCGACCCGGAAGAGTTCCGCACGCCGTCGGGCATCCCGTGCGGCAACCTCTCCGGGTACACCGCGATGGTTCAGCGGCGGCTCATTCGCCGGATGTACGCGGTGCCTTACGTCACTGGCAAAATCAAGGACGCGCGCTCGCGCTATTACGTGGCGCTGCGGTATTCGATCGGCCGCAACGTGTCGCAACTGATGGCCGCGAACCCTAGCACGCTCGTTCAACTCGCGCGCACACTCGACGCGGAGAAAGAACATCTCCTGCGCGACCTCCGCGACGGTACCTTGCGAAGCGATCTCGATCTCACTCGCGAGATTCGCGCGTACCTCGCTCCGCTGGCCAAGAAAGACTCGCGCCGTGCGGCTGAGTTAAGCGCGCTCGCATCGAAGCTCGGGCGGCTGTACCCGATGGATGTGTGGCCAACGGAAGGAACCGTCATCAACACGTGGACCGGCGGCAGCATGGGACCGTACCTGCGGCAACTCCCGCAGTACTACGGCGAGCCGCCAATCCACGATCTCGGCTTGCTTGCGAGTGAAGGCCGGTTCACGATCCCGCTTTCCGGCGGCACCGCGAGCGGGGTACTCGATATCTGGTCGCACTACTTCGAGTTCGTGCCCGAAGCCGAGATGGACTCACCGAAGCCGACCGTGTTGGGTGCGCACGAACTGCGCGAAGGAAAGAGCTACTTCATTCTGCCGACGACCGCGTACGGGCTGTACCGCTACCACATCTCGGACCTCGTTCGCGTGACCGGGTTTCACGGGCGCACGCCGCTGGTGGAGTTCCTGGGTAAGGGCCACCGGTTCGCGAACCTGACCGGTGAGAAACTGAGCGAGTACCACGTCACGAAGGCGATGGACGCGGTCGCGAATCGCATCAACCAGCCCGTGACCGCGTACAGCGTTGCGCCGGTGTGGGACGACAAACAGCCGTACTACGCGCTCTTCCTCGAAGAGTTGGATGCGAGCGACGAATCGCGTTTGAAGCATTTCCTCGCGGAGTTCGACAAGCAACTCGGTGTGGAGAACGTGGAGTACGCGGCGAAGCGTGAGAGCGGTCGTCTGGGCGCGGTGCGGGCTGCGATCATTCCTGCGGGCGCGTGGGTGAAGTGGGACCGCGACCGGCTCGCTCAGACCGGCGGTTCGCCGGAGCAGTACAAGCATCCGTGTTTGATCGGCGACTTGAAGTTCCGCGACACGATGACCGTGCTGCGCGAGGTGGTGTAAAACGAAACCCCCTCACGCGCCGTGCTTCGCGGCGGGTGAGGGCTCTTCTCTTTCTCTCGCGCCCAGTCGCTATACTCTCCTCACCCACTCGCTTCCGCTGAGCGCTGCCATGCCTGCCACGCCGCCCGCGATTCCGTTCGACACCGATGCCGCGATCCAGCGGCTTCTGCGGTTCCTCGCGGTCAACGCCATCACGGGGCACGAGAAGCCCATCGGCAACGAACTCGCCGCGGCGCTCAAGGAAGTCGGCGTGCCCGCGAAGGCCATTACGTTCGATGACGCGCACACACGCATCCCTGAACCGACGCCGATCGGCAACCTTATCGTGAAACTCCCCGGCACCGGCAAGAAGAGCGCCAAGCCGATTCTGTTCATGACGCACATGGACACGGTTCCGCTGTGTGCCGGTGCGAAGCCCAAGGTGAGTGGCAAGCGCATCGTGAACGAACTCGAAGGCACCACCGCACTCGGCGGCGACAATCGATCGGGGTGCGCAGTTCTTGTGACGCTCGCGGCCGAACTCATCAAGCAGAATCTCTCGCACCCGCCCATCACGATGCTGTTCACGGTGCGTGAGGAAAGCGGGTTGTTTGGCGCGAAGCACCTGAACCCGGCTGATCTCGGCGGCCCCGTTGTTGGCTTCAACTTCGACGGCCGCAGCGCCGCGGACGTGATCATCGGTGCGATCGGCGCGGACCGGTGGACCGTGGACATTCGCGGCAAGGCCGCGCACGCTGGCGTTGCGCCCGAGAAGGGCATCAGCGCGACGATGGTACTCGCGCTCGCGATGGCCGAAGTTTACGAAGGCGGGTGGTTCGGCAAAGTGGTGAAGGACGGCAAACAGGGGACGAGCAACGTGGGGTTGGTCGGCACGCCCGACGGCCGGTGCGCCGGCGACGCGACCAACGTGGTCACGGATTTTGTTCACGTGAAAGGGGAGAGCCGCAGCCATGACGCGAAGTTCGTGCGCGAGATCACGGCGGCGTTCAAGGTCGCGTTCACGAACGCCGCGGCAAAGGTGAAGGACCACGAAGGGCGCAGCGCGAAGATCAAGTTCACGTCGCGCCTCGACTACGTCCCGTTTCGGCTGAAGGCCGACTCGCCCGTGATTCAACTGGCCGAAACCGCTATTCGCGCGATCGGCCGCGAGCCGAACCTGCGCGTCACCAACGGCGGCCTGGACGCGAACTGGATGGTGAAACACGGCATCCCGACCGTGACATTCGGTGCTGGGCAGAACGAGATTCACACCGTGAAGGAGTACGTGGACCTGACCGAGTTCGAGAGCGGTTGCCGCGTCGCGCTGGCACTGGCAACCGCGGAGTAGCGCGGCGTTCACCGGTGAGCGTAAGCGAAGCGGATCAGACCGAACGCGAGCGCGAAGCAGAAGCCGCGCCAGAAGTGGTGCGTCGGACTGGAGCCACGCGCGGACCAGACGTACCGCGCGACGAGGTACGAAAGCCCGCCCGCGATGAGGGGTGAGATCAACAGGTTTGCGATTCGCAGGCCGAGTATGGGGAGGATGAGTTTCGGTGCGAAGATGAGGCTCAGCCCGCCGCAGATGGCGCCGAACACCGCAAACGCGATCAGCCACCCGCACCCGTCGCCTTCAGACTTCTCGTCGCGCTTCCGGCGCGACTCGGTAGCGAAGTCGAACCCGATGCTGCCGAAGATTTGCAGCCCGACTTCGAGAACGAGTTGGATCAGCAAGGCGAGGATTTCTTCCATAGACGTTGCGGTTAGCCGCAAGCTGAAGGTGAGTGTGCTGGCGCGCTCGCCTTCGGCTTTGCGGCTAACAGCACCACCTGTTTGGACTTCGTTAGCTTTTGGGCTTCATCAGCACGCGCTCGATGTACGTCGTGTCCACCTCGCCCTTGATGAACGCCGCGTCGTCGAAGATCGTTTTCAGGATCGGGATCGTGGTGTGAATGCCTTCGACGATGAACTCGCGCAGACACCGGCGCATCACCGCGAACGCTTCCTCGCGCGTTGGCTGGTGAACCAACAACTTCGCCACCATGCTGTCGTAGTTGGACGGCACGCGGTACCCGGCGCACACGTGCGAGTCGAGCCGCACGCCCGGTCCACCAGGAGGGCGCCACGTCTTCACCACGCCGGGACTGCCGCGGAAGTCGTTCGCGGGGTCTTCCGCGTTGATGCGCACTTCGATCGCGCAACCGCGCTGCTGAATGTCCTTCTGCGTGTAGCGGAGTTTCTCGCCGGCCGCGACGCGGATCTGTTCGCGGATGATGTCCACACCGGTGACCAACTCCGTGACCGGGTGTTCGACCTGCACGCGTGCGTTCACCTCGATGAAGTAGAAGTTGTTCTTCTGGTCCACGAGGAACTCGCAGGTGCCCGCGTTGTAGTACCCGGCCTGCTTCGCGAGCCGCACCGCCGCTTCACACATCGCCTGCCGCACCTTGTCGGGCAAGTTCGGTGACGGCGACTCTTCCACGAGCTTCTGGTGCCGGCGCTGGAGCGAGCAATCGCGTTCGTAAAGGTGAATGACGTTGCCGTGCTGGTCGCCAATTAATTGAACCTCGACGTGCCGCGGGCGGTCGAGGTACTTTTCGAGGAACACACTGCCGTCCTTGAACGCGGCTTCCGCTTCGGCCCGCGCCGAGGCGAGACCGGTGACGAGCGACACCTCGTCGTGGGCGACGCGCATCCCGCGACCGCCACCGCCGGCGGACGCTTTCACCAGCACCGGGTACTCGACCTGCTTCGCGAACTTCTTCGCCTGCTCCTCGGAGGTGATCAAGCCGTCGCTACCGGGCACGGTAGGAACCTTCGCGGCCTTCGCGACTGTTTTCGACTTGTCCTTGTTGCCCAGGCGATCCATCGCGTTCACGGACGGCCCGATGAACTCGATGCCGGACTCGCGGCACTGCTCCGCGAACTTGCTGTTCTCGGAGAGGAACCCGTAGCCCGGGTGGATTGCCTGCGCGCCGCTTACCTCGGCGGCAGCGATGATGCGGGGAATTTTGAGGTAGCTCTCGGCGGAGAGGGCCGGACCGATGCAGATGGTTTGGTCCGCGTGGTCCAGCCACGGCGCGCCGCGGTCGGCCTCCGAGTACACCGCGACGGCCTCGATACCGAGATCGTGGCACGCGCGAATCACCCGCAGCGCGATCTCTCCGCGGTTGGCAACGAGTATCTTGGTGAACATCTTGAAGTTCCAAGTTCCAAGTTCCAAGTTCCAAGTTCCCAACAACCTCGACACGCGATTCACGCGGGGTTGTTCAACTTGGAACTTGGAACTTGGAACTTGGAACTGTTAGGAAGGTTCGACCCGGAACAGCACCTGATTGAACTCGACACCGGCGCCGTTCTCCACGCATACCTCGACGACGGTGCCGGCGCAGTCGGCGGTGATCTCGTTGAACAGCTTCATCGCCTCGACCTGACACACGACCGTCTTGGCGGTGACCTTGGCGCCTTTCGTCACGTAGTCTGGCTTGTCTGGCTTCGGCTTACTGTAGAACGTGCCGACCATCGGCGACTTGATTTCGATGTAGTTCTTGGCCGGTGCGGGCGGTGGCGACACCGGCGCGCCTGGGTTGTTCGCCACTTGTTGTGGCGAAGCGACAGAAGCGTGGGCGACCGGCGCGGGGGCGTAAGCGACTGGAGCGGCGAGCAGCGCGGAGCCTTTGCGGAGCCGGATGCGCTGGTCGCCTTCTTTCAGTTCGACCTCGGCGAGGTCGTGTTCGGTCATGAGTTTCAGGAGGTACTCGACCGTCTGTACGTCGAACGGTCGGGGCGCGTCCCGTTTGTCGTCAGCCACCGCGAAGCCCTCAATAACGAAAACCCCCGCGCGTCGCCCACGCGAGTTGTGCGGACCCACAACTCGCTGTACAGGCGAAGGACCGGGGAGTGATGAAGGGGTAATGTATCAGGCGCGGGGCGATGCGGCAGCGGGTCGCTACGAACCTACGAACCAGTATCAACTCGCGGTCAGCATTGCCGACTCGCGCGAGAGCGAGGTGAGGAGTTTGCAACTGTCGTGGGTAACAAGGATATCGTCCTCAATGCGAATACCGCCCCAACCGGGGAGGTAGATACCCGGCTCGATGGTGACGACCATCCCGGCTTCGAGAACGTCTTCCGAGTTGGCGCGGATTTTCGGTGCCTCATGAATTTCCAACCCGATGCCGTGACCCAACCCGTGAGTGAAGTAGTCGCCGAGTTTGATGTCGGGGTGCTTGCCCCCTTTAAACTTGTAGTTCGCGATGACCTTGCGGGCGGCGGCGTCCACATCCTTCGCCTTCACGCCTGGTCGGATGGTCGCGATCGCCGCGTCCTGCGCGGCGAGCACCACCGCGTAGAGTTCATCAAAGTCGAACCCGACGCGCTCCATCTTGTTCCGACGGCTCGGGGAGGTGCCGAACGGGCTTTTGAGCGTGCGCGTGATGTCGGACTTGTACAACATGTCCGCGCCCCAATCGACGAGCAACTTGCTGCCTTCGCCAAGTTGCCGCGAGGTGGGCGGGGCGTGTGGCAGAGCGCCGCGCTCGCCCACCGCCACGATCGGCGGGAACGATGTGCCGCGCGCCCCGGCACGCCGCACGTACCCCTCAATCGCGTCCACCAGGTCTTTCTCGGTGTCGGTTTCGCGCAGTGTCGCGGCGAACATGCGAAACCCGCGCTCGGCCGCACGCACCGCCTCGCGGATCTTCTCCACCTCGCCGGGGTCCTTCACCGCACGCTGCGCCTCGACAACGCCATCGACCGGGACGAACGTGATCTTCGGGGCGAGTTGCTTGAGCGCCTCCAACTCGCCGAGCGTGATCCGGTTTCCCTCGACGCCCACCGACTTGACTCCAGCCTTCGTTAACACCTCGGCCGCGGCTTCCAGTGTTGTCTTGCTGTGCCCGCGGATCGCGGCGTCGAGGTCCGCGCACTCCTCCTTGATTTGCTCCTCGAACCGTGTGTCGCTGATGAGGGTGTTGTTCTTCGGGAGGGCCGCATAGAAACTGGCGTCGCCGGTGAACCCGGTCAGATACGTCACGTTCACTGGTGCGGTGATCAGGAACCCGTCGAGCCCCTGCGTTTTCAGTTTCTGGCTGAGCGAGGAACGTCGTTGGTGGGGGTAGTTCATATGAGTGGTGGGTGTTGTGGTGAGCGAGTGGAGTTTGGCGACATTCAAGACTGACGGACAAAACCAAAACGGACGAAGATGACGCACGCGGCCATCTGACGCTTACCGTGATAGTTCCGCGTGTGTTGGTTGCCCCGCCTACGGACGCGACTGAATGGGGTGGAGAAATCGTGAAACCGTTCGAAGGCGTTGCGCACCTTGCCGATCCCCGACCAATTGTTGCCACGCCCGGAGAAACACGTCCTCGCGGAACCAGTGCGTCAACCAACCAACTATCGTCCGGTAAGCGGCGTCAGATTCTTTAACTACCTGACGCCAGAACCCCTGCTCGGCGAGGGCACCAATCAGGAAGAAAGGATCGTCCGAGAGTTGCTCTATAGTTTTGATTAGCGTGCGTGGCAGGAGGATTCAATGGTAGTTGAAATAATTGTTGCTCCGCATGCGGCACCTGAACTGTAGTACAAAACGAATACGGTGTTGGCTCCGCACGCGTTTGCACAACGTTTCTTGGAACCGCTTTCGAGCGAAGACGGAGGTCCGATCGCGTGACGCCCCCCACACAAGCGAGCGACCCGGCTGAGGTGGACCGGGTGTGGTTTGGGTATCACCCGCGAGCGATGGCGCCGATCGTCGTGGCGGTCGCGGTCGCTTCGCTGCTTGTGTGGACCGGACAATGGTATCTGGATGACCTGTCGGAACTGACGAAGCGGGCCGGTGCGCTGGCGGTGTTCGCGCTCGCGTGGGGCGCGTGGCCCGCGCTGGGGGCGGTGTTCCTGTACCGCACCGTGACGTACACGTACCGGCTCACGGACCGCACGCTGGTCGTCGATTTCGGATCCTGGTTCCGTCCCGTTCCGCCGATCGCACTGGTCGAAGTTGTGGAGGTGCGCGCCGGCGCCAGAATCCTCGGCCGCGTGCTGGGCGTGGGTTGGGTGGAGGTGCGAACCGCGACGCGAATGGTTCGGCTGGTCGGTGTGAGGCACCCCGGTGTGGTCGCGGACCAAATCCGCGCCGCGGTCACGGCGAACCGCGGCCGCGGGCAAGCGGCGAGCGAATGAATTACTTCTTCCCGCGTGCGGCGCGGTCTTCCTCCGCGAACGGGTAGTTCGCCTCCAACACCGGCCCGAGACCGAGCAGCGGGTCGTCGAGGTCCGCGTGCAGCACGTCCTTGTACAGCCACTTCTTGATGTCGTCCGGGCGCACGGGGCCGAGTTTCGCGAGCTTCTCGTGAATGTCCTTGCGACGGATGCGCTCGTTCACCGCGGAGTCAAGTTTCAACTCGGGGCTCGTGGCGAGCGGTCCGGGCGCGGGTCCGGGCACCGGGGGCAACCCCGCGATCACGCGCTGGGTCGGTCCCTCGATCCCGCCCGGTGAGACGGTCCCTTGGAAGCCCGAACCGAACTGCGCCCCGGCACCGCCGAAACCGCCACCGCCAGCGAACTGGAATCCTCCACCGAACGCCTGGAACCCGCCCCCACCGAAGTTGCCGGTCTGAGTGAAGCCGCCGCCCTTGAAGCCGCCGCCCATGCGCCCGACAGCCTGCATCTGCGGTGTCGGCGGCGGAGCAGCCTGGAGCAACTTCACTTGTTGCGTGTGGTACGTGGTCAACTTTGTCGCGAGCGCGGCCTCGACCCGGCGATTCTCCGCGTCGGTCGCGGGCGGCTTCGCCCCGGCCTTTGGTTGAACCGTCGCGGCGAACGACTTGATCGCTTCGAGTTGCTTGCGATACACATCCGGCGCGTAGATGCCGGGGAGTACGTCGTAGACGGTGCCGTCTGGGCCGCACACGTAGGTCGCGATGTTCCCTTGGAGAGTCCGCTTCACGACGTGACCGTTACCGAAGTCGATGGTCACGAGCGGGGCCGGGCGCACGCTCTCCCACGCTGGCTCGAACGTGGTGTTGATGTACTTGGCCACCTCGTCGGATGAGAACAACACGGTTCTCGCGAGGCGCGCGTTGGTTCAGCAGAACTGTCGGTCGAGTTGCCCCATCATGTGGAGCAACAGGACCGGCTTCCCGGATTTCTGCGAAGCGGTCTGCGCGTCGGCGAACGAGACGTGCCAGTTCACCCGTCCCGGCTTCACCTTGGGGTTCTCTTCTTGCGCAGCGACCGTGTGCGGGGGCGGCGCGACGGGTGCCGCGTCCGCGGGTGTGTTGCGGTACGTGTTGGCCGCAAACGCGGTCGCGACAATCGCGAGGCTTGTGGTTAGCCAACTGAGGGAGCGAAGCAGTTGGGAGAACATGCGGCACCTCGTGACGGGGAGAGGCGTATCGGGTCCGAACGCCTCGCGTCACACGACTTGCGCGGAATTCTCGCGGATGGTCAAGACCCGCGGCCCCCGGCCAGCGGTTTCAACCCCTGGAACCGAGAAAACCAACACCAACCGCGGAACTCCGCCGGTTCTTGGCTTTCGTTCTTCTTCTATTCTTCTCGAACGCACAGGCGTCCCGAACGAAGTACACTGCGAGTAGCTCGCGTCGTACCTCACGAGGGATTGCCCATGTCTCCCGACCGGTCGGAATTGCTTGCTCGCATCCTGACGTTCGACATCGACGGCGGCGAATCCGCTCTGCCGTTCGCTGCGCGGTTGGCACGCGAACAGGGTTGGTCCCGCACCTACGCGGATCGCGTCATCGAAGAGTACAAGCGGTATGTGTTCCTCGCGACGACCGCGGGGTTCGTTGTGTGCCCGTCCGAGGATGTGGACGCCGCGTGGCACCTGCACTTGACCTACACCAAGTCGTACTGGAAGCGGTTCTGCGGCGAAGTGCTGAACCGCCCGCTGCACCACGAGCCCACGAAGGGTGGACCGGCGGAAGGCGAGAAGCACCTCGCGATGTACGCCGACACGCTCGCCGTGTACCGCACCGCGTTCGGCAGCGACGCACCTTCCGATATCTGGCCGGGCGGCGCGGAGCGGTTCGGCGATGACACGAAACACCGCGCCGTGAACACCGCGCGGAACTGGGTCATCCCCAAGGCACCAGTCAAGCGCGTCGCGCAACTCACGGCCGCGTTTGCCTTGCTCGCGGTCGCGGCGCCCGGTTGCGACGGCGGACTGAACCCGTTCGCGCTGAAGAATACCGACTTCCTTGTCACGCTGGGACTCTCGCTCGTCGCCGCGGTGTGCGTCGGTCGCGTGATTCGTTCCACAATGCGGACCCCGAACGCCACGCCCGAAGACGAAGACCTTCAACTGAACTGGGAGCAGACCGCGTACCTTGGCGGCGGCGCGGGGCGGCTCACCACGGCCGCGGTCGCACGGTTGGTTGGGCGCGGGCTGGCACGCCTCAGCGACGATGGCAAGACGCTGACCGCCACCGGGCACGCGCCCGACGACACAAGCCGTGTCGAACGTGCGGTACTCGGCTCGCTACCGGTGTCGAACGAGGTGACCGCGCTGAAGCCGGTGCAGGACGCCGTGGACGCCGCGTTCGCGAAAGAAGCGGAACGCCTCGACGCCAAGGGGGTCACGATCTCGGCGGCGCGGAAGCTCGGCATCGGGTTCGCCTCGCTGATCCCGCTTGCGATCGTGCTAGTGGGTCTCGCTCTTCCTCGCCTTATGATGGGACTGGCAGAGGACAAGCCGGTGCTGTTCCTCATCGGCGTGGCGGTCATCGGCGGGTTCCTCGGACTGGCGTTCACGCTCGCCGGTTCGCTGCGACTGAGCAACCGCGGACGGGCGATTCTCGCTCAGCAGAAACAGCGGCACGCGGCGCTGAAGACCGGGACGCAGTGGGAGAATAACAGCGACGCGGGGATGGCGGTGGCGCTGTTCGGCACCGCAGTGCTGGCGGGCACCGCGATCGCCCCGCTCCAGACGTGGTACCCGCGACAGACCGGTGAAGCGTCATCGAGCGGGTGTGGCGGTGGCGGCTGCGGTTCGGGCTGTGGTGGCGGTGGCGGCGACGGCGGGGGTAGTGGGTGTGGCGGCGGGTGCGGTGGTGGTGGTGGTGGCGACTGACCGCATTCGCCCGAATGGGTTTCGTGGGGTGGGCCGCTGGCCTGCCTTTGGTTGGGCAGGCCAGCGGCCCACCCCACGAAAGCAGAGCGAAGAGAGGACGCCAGGAATCCCGAACGCGTGGCGCTCTGGGGCGCATCCTCGCCTTCGACGCATCGCCCGCGGAGTTCGTCGGGCCTCGTCGCGAAGTCTCCTCGCCCGCGACCTACTTCTTCTCTTTGGCGTACCACTCGCGCCACTCATCCGCGGTGGCGAAGGCTTTTCCGGTGAGGCTCTTCAACCCGGCCTTCGCGGCCCGCATCACGGAAGCGTCCTTGTCGCCCAGCGCGTCGATCAGGTCGGGGATGTGGTCCTTGTCGTCTTTCATCGCGCACGCGAGCGCCGCAGCGCGGCGCAGTTCGGCCTCGTCTGTCTTCAGCATGGCGCGGAGCGTCGCGGCCGTCATGCGGCACAGGCGCTCGGCTAGCGCCTCACGTGCGGCGGCCTTGCGGTCGCCGTCCGCGTTGGTCGCGGTGACGACCAGCGCGCGGGTGTTCGTTGTTCCCTTGGCGTCACGTGCCGCGGCGAGCAACTTGCCCCAGTCGCTCTGGGATGCCTTGAGCATGAGAGACGCCTGTGCGATGGCCGCGTCGCCGGTTGGGTTCGGGAGGTTGATGACCGGGAGCGGGGTGGCGACGGGAGTGGCCGGGCGGTTGGGGAGCAGGTCGATTGCCGACGGCCCGGACCCGGCTCGCATTTCGGTGCTGGTCGGGTCTTTCTGAACCTTGCTCGACAGGTCGCGTGCGAGGTTCGAGCGGCACAGGAAGAGGACCGCGAGCGAGGTGTTCACCTCGGCTCCGTAGCTGCCGACGGTCCAGGTGCCGTCGGCACCCTGCGAACGAACGATGACCGTGGACCCGGCGTCGTGCCAGTCTATGCCGCCGATCTTATCCACCCCGTAAATGACTCCGACCCGTTCCAGCGACCAGAGAAAGTACAGGTCGCCGTTTCCATGCGTGCTGTTGGCGGTCAGCAGCCCCATACCGTTACGAATCTGATCGACCATGGTCAGCCCCAACCCGGCGAAGGCACGCTGGACGACGAGATCGCGCGCGTCGGCCGGGCGCGCGGGCACGGGTGCCTTGGGTAGCGGCGTACCGGCGGGCGGGTTGTAGAACGGGTCGCCCGGCTTGTCGGGCTTCGCGGGTGCGTCTGGCTTGGGCTTCGGGGGCGGGTCGGTCTTGAGTCGCCGCTCTTCGCGCCGCGCCAGCCCCGTTGCCATGCCGAGCAACCCGGAGCAGTACATCGACGGACTGCCGGACCCACTACCATCGGAGTACGCCCAGTTGCCGGATCGCACGTCCTGCGTGGCCATGAACCGCTTCTCGATCATGTCGAGGGTGTTGTCCACCGGTGCGCCATGCTTGCGCGACATCCACACCGCGATGACTGCGAACTGCGTGTTCGAGTTGTCGCCCCCGGCCTCATTTTGGTTGCGCGCGGCCATCAGTGCCTTGCCGTACTCTGCGACCGCTGGGTGCAACCTGGGCGGGGCGCCAGCGCCGCCGGCGACCAGTTGGTTCTCCTTGAAACTCTTCCGCAGCAGTGCCTCGTCGGCCGCGGGAATCGCTGCGACGGTGTCGTAAAGCCACCCGCCGCTTGTCGTTTGGCCAGCGATCAGGCGTGCCGAGAGCATCTGGATGAGCGGCACGTCGGCCGGGTCACCGTACCGGTCGAGGTACATCAGGCACAGCGAGACCTGGTACGTACTGTTCACCTTATACGATGCGTCTCGCACGAGGTCGGTGATTGCCTTTACCGCGGCGTCGTTGCCCGGCGTGCCCGCTTCGAGCAGCGCCAGACCCACGAGACACGTCCCCCCGATCCCGTGCTCGCCGCTGCCCGGCGCGCCGGCGCGGCCGTACCGGGCCTTGAGCGCGTCGGTGCCGCCCTTGATCGCGCGGTCGATCTCCTTTGGTGTGGCGCCCGGCGCAGCCGGGGGCGCCACCGCGAGCAAGACACCGAACAGCCCGACGGCACGAACGAGTTTCGCGATCATGGCGAACCCTCGAAAACAGCGAACGTGGAAGCTGGAGATTACTTTACCATCCCCGCGGACGCGAGGCGACTGCGAAGTGGCTCGAAGTGATCAACCGACCCGGTCGCCGCTTGGCGGCGGGAGACGAGCCGCCCGCTATTTCTTCGGTTTGCGTTTCTGCGCGAAGATCCAGTTCCAGAACTCCTTGTCCTCGAACGCGGGCGACCAACTGTTGTGCCCCACCTTCGGGTATTCGGTGTACTTCGGCTCCGCACCGGCCTTCTTCAGCGCGTCGATAATGTCGCGTGAGCCGCTGACCGGCACCGCGCCGTCGGCGTCACCGTGGAACGCCCACACCGGCACGTGTGCGATATCCTTCGCTTTACTTGGGTCGCCAGCGCCGCAGATCGGGACGCACGCGGCGAACAACTCGGGCCGCCGTTGCACCGCGTCCAGCGCCCCGTAACCGCCCATCGACATGCCCACGATGTACACCCGGTCTGCGTCGATGGGCAAATCCTTGAGGAGCGAATCCGTCAGGGCGAGGGTGAGTTTGAGCGGTTCGCTGATCTCCGGGGACTTGTAACTGCCCTTCTCCCACGGCACCTCGACGAACTTCTTCCCGTCCGGGCACTGCGGGACGACCACGAACGCCTTCGCCGCCGCGACCTCGGGGCGCGTCATCACGGACGGCTTCTTGTCGTTCCAGAACCACACGAGCTGCTTCTTGTTATCGACGCCGCGCTCGCCGGCCCCGTGCAGGAAGATCACGAGCGGGTACTTCTTGCCGGCTTCGGTGTCGGCTGGTTTGAGTAACCGGTACGGGAGCGTCTTGCCGTCGGCCTTGAAGACGTGCGTCGCCGGTTCCGCGGCACCCGCGGCAGATGAAAAGATGAACGCGGACATGGCGAGTACCTGGCGCATGGTGATTGCTCTTTTCTTGGTCGCGTCTTTTCTACGACGAACCTCGGCGCCGGAGCCATTCGCCCACGGTGCGTTTGCGGGCGCCGAGCAGCAGGTAGATTAGCCCAAATATCACCGGCGGGCCGCCCCACATCAACAGATCGACCGGCGGGAACTTCGTCGCGGAACCAGATTCCGAGAGTACCGTTCCGGTTTTCTTCCCTGCGAACTGTTCGCCCAGCACCATTCCGATCACGACCAGCGCCACGAACACGATCAGGTCCGCGATGAACGGCAGCAGCGTCGGCTCGGGGCGCGGTTCGGGTGGAGCCTCGGGCTCAGGCGGCTTGGTGACGCGCTTGGGCGCGGGTGGTGGCGCCGGGCCTAAAAGGTCAAGGTTGATGTCGGGTTCCATCACACCGTCTAGTTCGGCCGGGCGTGGGCGGGCCGCGTCGCTGAGGCTCGCGGCCGTCGGTCCACCCGCGTTTGTCGTGACGAGGACACCGTTGTCCTCGCTCGGCGGAATCGCCAGCTTCGCGGGCGTGATCGGCTTCGCTGTTGGTGGCTTCGCGATGGGCACCGCGGCCTTCGCGGGTGGTGGCGCCACGATCTGCGCGACCGGCAACGTGGCCTTCGGCGGAGGATCGGCGACGATCGGTTTTGGCTGGGGCGGTGGAGACGGTGCGGGCGCGTCCGGGGTGTTGGCGGGGGGCGTAACGCGCTGCCCGCACTGCTTACACACCAGCGGCAGGAACGCGAGTGCGGGTGGCAGTTCGTAAGGTCGATTGCAGTTTGGGCAGTTGAACCGGATCACACGGGCCTCTTCTTGCTCCACGTGCCGTGCCTCACTTGCAGGGTATCTCAGGCTGCACGCGAGGGCGACACGTCCGACAGCCGCGATCATAGTGAATCGCGTCGGGAAATGCAGCCTTCTGCTGTTTGTGGGGTGGGTCGTCCAGTCGATTCAGCCGCGACAACCGGAACGCTGGTCAGCGGGCAAACTCCTTAGTGGCACACGGCGAGCGTTGCTTCACAATCCACCACGACGGCCACGCGTGAGCAGCACCCGCGCGGTTTTCTCGACGAGCTTCATACTGGCATTCTACCGGCTGGTTTGACATTCGCGGTGCCATCGCCCACCGTTCGGTTGCGCCCAGCCACTTCCCGCTTCTCACTTCAAGAGGCCACATCATGCCCGCGTTTGAACTGCGTATCCTGCCGCTCGCGGAGTTGAAGCCGGCTCCGTACAACCCCCGGCGCGTGCTCGCGCCCACGTCGCCCGCGTACCGCAAACTGAAGGACAGTCTCGCGGAGTTCGGTCTGGTCGAACCGCTCATCTGGAACGAACGGACCGGCCACGTTGTCGGCGGGCACGCGCGGCTGCGTATCCTGAAGGAACTCGGCTTCACCGAAGTGCCGGTGTCCGTGGTGCGGCTTAGCGAAGCGCGAGAGAAGGCGCTCAACGTGGTGCTGAACAACCAGGAGGCGCAGAGCCGTTACGACCCAACGAAGCTCGCGGACCTGCTGTCTGAACTGGACGGGTTGCCGGAATTGGAACTCACCGGGTTCAACGCGACCACGCTCGCGACGCTCCGCATGGAGCCTGCGGTGCTCGCGCTCCCGGCGGAAGAGGCAGTGCCGGCTCGTGTCGAGGTCACGTTGGTGACTGACGCCGCGACCTACGACACCCTGGCGCCGGCGCTGGACAAGCTCATCGGTGATTACGAGTTGGTGACGCATGTACGCCGCGTGTGAAGCACGTACTTTGGGTAAGCCGCTCGTGGCTTCGCGGGCTGCGAAGCCGCGAGCGGCTTTCAGTGGAGGTTTTCCGAAAGACCTCCAGGCCCTTTCGCCATACACTTGCATTCACCCTCCCCCACTCACAACTCCATCGGAGTTCCTACCCATGCATCGGTTCGCCTTCGGCTGTTTGCTCACACTCACACTCACGCTCACACTCGGCGCAGCCGACTGGTATCAGTTCCGCGGCCCGGATGGGAGCGGTCACGCGGACGCGAAGCCGCCGACCGAGTGGAATGCCAAGCAGAACATCACATGGCGCAAGGAACTGCCGGGCGTGGGTTGGTCGTCGCCAGCGGTTGTGGGCGGGAAGATTTATCTCACCACCGCCGTGCCACAAGGCGACGGCGCAAAGCCCGACTATTCGCTGCGGGCCGTCTGTCTGGACGCGAAGACCGGTAACGTCGAGTGGAATGTGGAGATATTCAAACAGGGCGCGGACGCGCCGAAGATCCACAAGAAGAATAGTCACGCCAGCCCGACCGCCGTTGTCGAGGACGGCAAGGTGTACGTTCACTTCGGGCACATGGGGACCGCGTGCCTCAGCGCGAAAGACGGCACGAAGGTGTGGGCCACGCAAGAACTCAAGTACAGCCCGACCCACGGCAACGGTGGCTCGCCAATCATCGTCGGGAAGAACCTCGTCTTTAGCGTGGACGGCACCGACAAGCAGATGGTGGTGGCGCTCGACAAGACGAACGGAAAGGTCGCGTGGCAGACCCCGCGGAACAACAAGACCGGTGCCTCGCCGTTCTCGTTCAGTACGCCGCTGCTCATCAAGGTGAAGGATCAGGAGCAACTCGTCTCGGCCGGTAGCGGTGTGGTGATGTCGCTCGACCCGAAGACCGGCAAGGAGATCTGGCGCGTGACCTACGGCAGCGGCTATTCGGTGGTGCCGAAGCCGGTGTTCGCGAACGGCCTGCTCTACGTCTGCACCGGGTACAACACGGCGAATCTGGTCGCGATCAAGCCCGACGGCAAGGGCGACGTGACGACCACGCACGTCGCGTTCACGGTGAAGAAGAACGCCCCGCTCAACCCGTCGCCGCTGGTGATCGGCGACGCGCTGTACATGGTGTCCGACGCTGGCGTGCTGAGTTGCCTCGATGCGAAGACCGGTGCCGAGCGGTGGACCGAACGCGTGGAGAAAGCCTATTCGTCGTCGCCGTTGTACGCGAACGGGCTGGTGTACTTGCTCGACGAGTCCGGCACGACCACCGTGTTCAAACCGGGTGCGGTGTACGACGAGGTCGCGAAGAACAAGTTGGGCGAGAAGACGCAGGCGAGTTGCGCCTTCGACGGTGACGCGATGCTGCTTCGCACCGAAAAGGCGCTGTACCGGATCGAGAAGAAGTGAGGTCGCATTTCTGGATCAGCGGGGGCGCCCGGCTTCGGCCGCGACTGACGGGCGCCGCCCGGCACCGCTGATTGGCGGGAGGTCGGGCGGGTTGCCAGGGTTCACCTGGCGCGCGCGGATCACGAGTACCCGCTGACGTGGCTGGCCGTTCGCCTCCACGCCGAAGATCGCGGCCCCGATCGTGTCCGTCTGTTCCGCACGCCACCCGATGACGAGGTACTCGTTGCGCCCGAGCGGAACGTCGAACGTGAGCGACTGATAGCGCGCGAGCGGCACCTCGGCGTACTTCACCAGGCCGGTGCCGTCGGCGGAGGCGCGAAAATATTCCTGCCGCTCGCCGTGCTGAATCTGCGGCTCGCACACCACCCTTACGCGGCGGTCGGGCATCGCCTCTGGGCGCACGAGGATGCCGCACCGCGCCTGTTTCAGAGCGACCGTCGTTCGATTGCCGGCGAGGTCCGCGAGCAGGGTGAACTCGCACCGCTCGTGCGGTCCGCTGGTGGGTAGCACTTCTTCTTTGCGCATGGCGAACGTCAGCCCGCGCCCGCTGAGCGTTTCCGAATCGGATTCGAGCAGTGTCTGGAATCGCGGCGGAAGTGTCCCCGCGAGGATTCCCGCGCGCAGCCCGTTCTCGCTCAGCCGGACTTGCATTTCGGGCGTGCCGACGTCCAGCGTCGATGCCCACAGGTCGCGGTCGAGGAACCGGTCGCCGACGGGCCGTTCGAGTATGACGGATTCGAGGTAGACGCCTTCGACCTGCTGCACGGGGGCGATTGACCGGGCCACGGCGCCGAGAGACGGCCGCTCGTTGCGGGTCAGGCACCCGCCGGCGACCGCCGCGCACGTCACCACGATCACCGGCCACGCCCACCGCATCGGTTCGCACGCCCTTCGAGAAGAAACTTCGCCGCGTGCATAACCCCGGCGCGAACCGCGGTCAACCCCGGCTAATATTTCGCCAGGTCGCCGCTCTTGCCCATTCCCAACCCATCGACCACCTGCTTCGCGCCTTCGCTCATGAACTTCAGTTCGCTGTTCACCGCGATGAACTGCCAGCCGTCCGCGATGCGCGACTTCGCCTCCTCGATGCTGAACGTGTGGATGCCGGCGGGCACGCCGATCCGCTTCGCGGCGGCGAGGATGTCGGCCAGCGCTTGTTTGAACACTTCCGGCGAAGGCGGCTTGCCGTCGGGGCTTCGCATGGTCGCGGCAAGGTCGTTGGGGCCGACGAAGACCGCGTCGATGCCCGGCACGGAGTACACCTCCTCGAAGTTCCGCACCGCGTCGATGTGTTCGCACTGCAAGACAATGAGCAACTCGTCGTTGGCTTTCGCGTAGTAGTCGGCGGGGGTCGCGGCGAAGTTCAGCGCGTGAACGCTACCGCCGACGCTCCGCGTCCCGAACGGCGGGTACAGGCACGCGCTCACCGCGTCCTGCGCTTCCTGGCGCGTACACACCATCGGCACAACGACACCGTACCCGCCGTTGTCGAGTACGCGCTTGATGTGATCGTGCCGGTTTGAAGGCACACGCACGAGCGGCACGCACCCGGCGTCCGCGATGGACGCGATCATGTGCGTGGTGGTCTCGACGTTCACGAGCGAGTGTTCGACATCGACGGTGAGCCAGTCGAAGCCGGCGCGGGCGAGGAACCTTGCCGCGGTGATGTTACCGAGCGAGAGCCACGTGCCAACGGCGGGCTTGCCGGACTTCAGGAGTTTCTTGACGGTGTTGGTGCGCATGGGGTGTTCCGGGTAAGGGTGGTACGCACCTGTTGTATCCCCGGCTCAACCGAAGAACTTCACATTGCGGTGGAGGAACAGCGTGGACACGCCGAACCGTTCCTATTCGCTCGCGGGCGGGGACTTCTTCACCTGGAGTTGCTGCACCTCTTTCCACACCTCACCGTAAGCCTCCTTGTCGAACGGCGGGCACCCGGTTTCGTATTGGCCCAGCGGGTGCTGCTTCGTGCGCATCAGTGCCGTGCAGTAGCTGAACGTGCGGCACACACGCTTGCGGTCGAGTTTGCCGTTATCGAGCAGTTGCCGCACCCAGTCCGGTTGCGCGAGCGTACCGCGACCCACACCCACGATGTTCACGCGCCCGTCGCGGACGTTCGCAGCCGCTGCCTGCGGCAAGAACTCTTGCAGGTAGCTGTAACCGGTGCCGATCAGTGCGAGATCGGGGAACGCCTTCTGAATTGTTTCCGTCGCGCGGAAGTGCCGGTCCACACCGACGAGCGGGTGTTCCGGCGATTCATACCCGTCGAGCGGTGGGTACTCGAACGGCCTGCCGTAGTGCGGCTGCGCATAAGGGTTTCCCATTGTCGCGTTCACCAGCGTCACGCCGAGCGTTCGCATCTCTGCGATCCACTTCAACGGTTCGGTGAGATCAACCGCGAACGGATCGGTTTCGGACATGCCCCAGCCGTTCGCGAGTGGCAGCACGTGCGCGTCGGGCGCGCCGTCGTCGTTCGCGGCCTTGTGAAACGGGATACCGTCGAAGATGTTCATGCGCGTCGCGATGACGATATTTGACGGCACTGCGGCGCGCACCGCCTGAATCGCCTCGCGCATGAACCGCGTGCGGTTCCCGTAGCTGCCGCCGTAGGGGCCGGGCCGGTTGCGCGCACCGAGGAGTTCGTTCGGCAGATATCGGTGGCACTGCTTCATGTCGATGAAGTCGAAGCCGACATCGACCGCGAGGCGCGCGGCGATCACGTAGTCATCGACGAGGCGTTTCAACTCGTCGTCGGTGATGAGCGGGTAGTCGGGCGTGACCATCACGCCGGTCGCCTTGTCGGCCACCGTACGCGGGTCGAGGATCGGGTCGTGTGTCGCGATGATCGGCCGCGGATGACTGTATCGGCCCGAGTGCGTGAGTTGCAGTCCGAACAGCAGGTCGGAGTCGGTGCCGTTCGCGTCGCGGTGGGCGTGGCGGCAATCGTCCACAATGCGCGCGAACGCGGGCTTCGTGGATTCGTTCAGTGTGATCTGTCGCGGAGTCGCGCGAGCCGCTTGCGTGACGGCGCAGGCTTCGCCCCAGAGCAGTTTCGCGCCGCCCGCGCCGAACCGCACGTAGCGTCTGAAAGTGAGTTCGCCGGGCGCGCCATCGAGTTCGCCGTCGCACCCTTCCATCGGGTGAACGCACC
>SXID01000110.1 GCA_005772955.1 Planctomycetia bacterium | reverse complement strand
TGCCGATCACGTGATTGAGTCACTCAACGGAGCGCGATTACGCGGGCGTCGCGTCACCGCCCGACGCGACCGGCGACACGAAGGCGCGCGATAGCCACACCTTCCGCACGCGATGCCGGCCGCGCGAGGTGGCTGGCCTAGTGTGTCTTCGGATTTGCTGAATCGCGCTGGCCCGCGTCAACACCACGCGGGTATCATCACATCCACGCCAATCCGCTCCTGCCGTCCTGGAGGCTCCATGCTCTCCTTTCTTAGTCGCTCCCGCTTAAAGGCCGGAATCAACCGGCGAGAGGTTCTTCGCGTCGGCGGGCTTGGGTTCACCGGCCTTGCGTGCGGCGACCTGTTCCGCGCCCAAGCCTCCTCGAAACTTGAGCCGCGGGGGACGTTCGGCCGAGCGAAGGCGTGCATCGTGGTCTTCAACTACGGCGGGCCGAGTCACCTTGACCTGTGGGACTTGAAGCCCGACGCGCCGGCCGAGATCCGCGGCGAGTTCAAGCCGATCGGCACGAACGTAAACGGCGTCTCCATCAGCGAACACCTGCCCAGACTCGCGCGTGTCGCCGACCGCTACGCGATCGTGCGGTCCGTCACGCACAATGACAACGACCACGCGATCGGGGCATACCTCGCGCTCACTGGCTACTCGCACCCGAAACACGAAACGCTTGGCATCGAGCCGCCCGCGACGCCACTCGATATGCCTGCACTCGGCTCCGTTGTCGCGAAACTCCGCCCGGCGACGAAGCCGGTGTTCCCGTACGTGGCGCTCGGCGACCTCCGACACTTCGGTAACAACGACAGCCTTGGCGCGACGGCTGGATGTCTTGGCTCGACCTATGAACCGTTCACGCTCCCGTTCGAGACGCGAACCAACGGTGCGATCGACCTCCGCGCAGTGACCGCCGTGATGACGGACACGAAGGGCATCGACCTGGACGGTCGCCGCACGCTGCTCGATCAGATGAATCGTGCCGCGCCATCGCTCCGAACCGCGGCGGAAGCGCGTTCGCTCGACGACGCGTCACGCCGCGCGTTCGATCTGCTCTCGTCGAGCGCCACGCGTGACGCCTTCGACCTGACACTCGAGCCGCAGAAGGTCCGCGACGCTTACGGCCCGCACCCGTTCGCGAAGAACTGCCTGCTCGCGCGGCGCATGGTCGAAGCCGGTGTGCCTTTGACCACGCTCTACTCGATTGGCAACCGCGACTGGGATACGCACGGCGGGAACTTCCGCCATCTGAAGGGATCGCTCGCGCCGCCAATGGATCGCGGCTTCTCCGCTCTTCTCGATGACCTTGACGCGCGCGGGATGCTGGACGAAACGCTGGTGGTGTGGATGGGCGATATGGGCCGCACGCCGAAGATCAACAAGGACGCGGGCCGCGACCACTGGTCGTTCTGCTACTCGGTGGTGCTGGCCGGTGGCGGCATCAAAGGCGGGCAGGTCTACGGTTCGTCGGATCGCGGGGCGGCGTACCCGTCCACGAACCCGGTCAGCCCGGCCGACATTGCCGCGACGATTTACCACTGCTTGGGCATCGACCCGCGTGGGCACATCACGGATCAACAGGGACGGCCGATGGTCGTGAGCAGCGGCACGCCGGTGAAGGCGATTCTTCAGTAGTGCGGCGGGACCGTTTCACGCGAGCGCGTCCTTGATGACCTTCCCGAACACGTCGGTCAGGCGGAAGTCGCGGCCCGCGTGCTTGAACGTCAACTTCTCGTGATCGAAGCCGAGTTGATTCAGGATCGTGGCTTGCACGTCGTGAACGTGAACCGCGCCTTCGACTGGGTGGAACCCGAGGTCGTCCGTGCGGCCGAGCGTGACCCCCGCTTTGATCCCACCGCCGGCCATCCAGATTGTGTACGCTTGCGGGTGGTGGTCACGCCCGAGACTGCGCCCCAGAACCGGGTTCGACTCCACCATCGGCGTCCGTCCGAACTCCCCGCCCCATACCACCAGCGTGCTGTCGAGCAATCCCCGGCGTTTCAGGTCGCTGACCAACGCGGCCGACGCCTGATCCGTCGTTTTGCAGTTGTTCCGCGAGTTCCCGGTCACGTCCGAGTGCGCGTCCCAGCCCTCGTTGTAGATTGTGATGAACCGCACGCCGCGTTCGACCATGCGCCGTGCGAGTAGGCACGCCCGCGCGAAACTCGGCTTGTCCGGGTCGGCTCCGTAGAGCGCGAGCGTTTCCTTGTCTTCCTTCTTCAGATCGGTCAGTTCCGGCGCGGCGGTCTGGAGCCGACCGGCCATCTCATACGCGGCGGTGCGGGTCGCAATCTCCGGGTCGCCCACCGTAGCCAACCGCTTCCGGTTCAAGTCCGCCACGAGATCGAGCGTATCCTTTTGAAGCTCCGCGTCGATGCCGGCGGGCGACGAGACGTTGAGAATCGGGTCGCCCTGATTGCGGAACCGCGTGCCGGTGTAGATCGTCGGCAGGAACCCACTGGACCAGTTCGCCGCCCCGCCGCTGATGCCCGCACCGGTGGACATCACTACGAACGCCGGGAGTTCCTTTGTCTCGCAGCCGAGGCCGTAAACAACCCACGATCCCATGCTGGGCCGCCCCGGTTGCGAGAACCCGGTGTTGAAGAAGATCTGCGCCGGCGCGTGGTTGAACTGGTCGGTATGAACGGCCTTCAGGATGCACACATCGTCCACGATCTTCGCGAGGTGTGGCAACACCTCGGCGAGTTCCGCGCCGGACTTGCCGTGCTTCGCGAACTTGAATCGCGGGCCGAGTACCGCGGCCTCCGGGCGGATGAACGCGTACCGCTGCCCCTTGATCACCTCCGGCGGGAGCGGCTTGCCTTCGAGTTTCGCGAGCTCTGGCTTGTAGTCGAACAGGTCGAGTTGGCTCGGCGCACCGGCCATGAACAGGTGAATGACCGCCTTCGCCTTGCCTGCGAAATGCGGCTTCTTCGGCGCGAGCGATTCCGGTGCGCGGGGGGTGTCAGCCCCCCGAGTGCTGCCACGACAAAGGAGCGATGCGAGCGCAGCCTTGCCCACGCCATAACCGCAGTCGCGGAAGAAGTGCCGACGAGTGACATCGAGCATGGCTTCACTCCCTGGTAACGAACTCGTCGAGGTTCAGGATTGCCCGTGCGGTCGCGGTCCATGCGGCACGTTCCGTGGCACCGTCGCCGGCACCGGCGACTTTCGCGGCGCGCTCTGGCTCGCGCGCGAAACGCTCGCGCTGCGCTTCGTAGAACTTGCTGATGGATGCGGTTTCGTCCGCCGTTGGAGGACGCACGAGGCACAGCCGGAACAGGTACGCGACGCGATCCACCGTCTTGCCATCGTGCATCACCGCGCGCTTCGCGAGTGACTGCGCCACTTCCAACAGCACCGCGTCGTTCAGCATCGTGAGCGCCTGAAGTGCGGTGTTCGAGACTTCGCGCTTCGCGGTGCAGGCTTCCCCACTTGGGCCGTCGAACGTGCCGAACATCGCGTAGGGCGCGGTGCGCTTCGCGAACGTGTACAGACCGCGCCGGTAGCGGTCTTCGCCTGTGCTTACTTGCCAGTCCAGTCGGCCGTAAGTGCCCTCGGTGGTGATCCCCGGCGGCTGCGGCGGGAACACGCTCGGGCCGTACATCTTCGGTGAAAGCAACCCGGCGGCTTTGAGTGCGGAGTCGCGAATCTGCTCGGCTTCGAGCCGCACCCGTGGGCCGCGCGCGAGTAACTTGTTCTCCGGGTCTCGCACGAGCAGATCGGGCTTTACGAGTGACGCCTGACGGTACGTTGCGCTCGTCACGATGAGCTTGTGGAGGCGTTTGATGCTCCAAGAACCTCTCCCCCCAACCCCCTCCCCTAAGAAGGGAGGGGGAGCCGGAACATCGCCGGGTTTTAGCCCCTCCCTTTTTAGGGGAGGGGTTGGGGAGGGGTTCTGAAACTCACTCGCGAGCCAGTCGAGCAGTTCCGGGTGCGATGGCAGTTCGCCTTGGTAGCCGAAGTCGTCGAGCGTGCGGACCAACCCTCGCCCGAAGAACGCATTCCAGTGACGGTTGACGGTCACGCGCGCCGTGAGTGGGTTGTCGGCGCTGACGAGCCACTTCGCGAACTCCATTCGATTCTTCGGCGAGTTCAATTGCGCGCCGAACATCGCGGGCACGCCGGGCTTCACCGCTTCCTTCGGCTGAAGGAACTCACCGCGATGGTGCCGGAACGTCGGTCGCGGATTGTCGGCAGGTCGCTCCTGCATCACCAGCGTCGTCGGGTACGCGGGCAGCCGCTTCAGTAGCGCCTCGCGTTCGTCGCGCCGAACCTTCAGCTCCGGCGCGGTGTAGAGCCAGTGGCCGAGGATCAGAATGGCTTCCGTGTTGGGGAGCGTGCCTTTCGGCCGTGTGAACAGTTCTTCGACATCGGCCGGGATGTCACGCGCCTTCACGCCTTCGGCCGTGGTGACGGACACGCGGAACCGACCGAGGCTCGCGGCGTAGTGACGCTCGAAGAGTAGGTCGAGCTTCGCGTTCTTCGTGGTCAGCGGCTTCGCGGGGTTGAACACCGCGGAAGAACCCACACCCTCGCGCCCGCTTCCGCCCCAACCGGTGTGCGGGTGACCGTCGATCGCCATCTTCGCCGTCAGGTTGCCGCGTGTATGCGTCTCGGACGCGCCGGTCACCGCTACCGGTTTGCCGTCCACCGTCAGCATGAACTCACTGAGCAGGTAGTCGCCCTTCGGCCCTTCATAGTACGCGCGACCGGGTCCGTTGCCGGGCAACCGCTCGTCCGGCAACGCCTCGATGCGGAACGCCGTCACGCCCGCGGGCAGGTCTTCAAGCGTGAGCGTGTAGAGGTCGCGCTTCTTCGCGTCGCCGCTGGCGAAGATCGAGCCGTCCGGTTGAATCGCGAGTTTCGTCGGGCCGGCTTCCATCTTCGACGGCTTGAGCGTGACCCACTTTACGGCCTGCTTGCGCTCCGCCTCTTGCCACGCGACGTAGGCGTCGCCCTGCTGAGCGGTCGCGCCGACCATCAGTTTGAGCAGATCGGCGGCCTTTGCCTCGATCGCGGCACGCTGATTTTGCAACTCCGGCGACGGCACCGAGAATTCCGGCTCGTCCGCGTTGTTGAGGAGCGCGAACATGCGGAAGTATTCGGCGTGCGTGATCGGATCGAACTTGTGCGTGTGGCATTGCGCGCAACCGACGGTGAGGCCGAGCCACACGGTTCCGGTCACGGCGGTGCGGTCCGTGACGGCGTGGTAGCGGAACTCCAACGGGTCGATCCCGCCTTCCTCGTTCAGCATCGTGTTGCGGTGAAACCCGGTCGCGACCTTCTGCGCGGTCGTCGCGTTCGGGAGCATGTCGCCCGCGAGTTGTTCCAGCGTGAATTGATCGTAGGGCATGTCGTCGTTAATGGCCTTGATGACCCAGTCGCGGTAAGGCCAGATCGAGCGGCGGCGGTCCTTTTCGTAGCCGTTGGTGTCGGCGTAGCGTGCGAGGTCGAGCCACTTCCGCGCCCATCGCTCACCGTACTGTGGCGACGCGAGTAAGCGATCGACCAGCTTTTCGTACGCATTCGCGGTCTTGTCATTCACAAATGCTTCGACTTCCTCCGGTGTCGGCGGGATGCCGATCAGGTCGAGGTACACGCGCCGGATGAGAGTGTATTTGTCCGCCTCTGGGGAGAGCGACAGCCCGTCTTTCTGAAGCCGCGCGACGACGAATGCGTCGATGGGGTGCACGAGTTGAATCTTGAGTTTCGGAACCTCGGGCCGCTTCGGTGCGACGAAACTCCAGTGCGCGTCGTACTTCGCGCCGGCCGCGACCCAGGCCGCGAGCGTCTCCCTCTCCTTCGCGGTGAGTGTCACCTTCGTGGCCGGCGGCGGCATCACCGTGCCCGCTTCCATCGAAGCAATTCGAAGCACCAGTTCGCTGTTCTTCGCCTTGCCGAGGACGTGCTCCGCGCCGTCGCGGGTGTCGAGTCGGAGTTTCGCTTTGCGCGATCCTTCGTCGGGGCCGTGGCACTTGAAGCACCGCGCTGCGAGGATCGGCCGTACATCGCGGTTGAAGTCGGGAGCCGGCGTCGGTGGTTGCTTCGGTTCGTCGCGCGCGTTGAGCGGAAGAATGGGCGCGGCACCGCACGCGAGCGCGAGGAACGCGGCGCACAACAGAGCGGGATAACGCGAGGAAAGGTGCTGGGGCAGCATGACCGGCGTCCTCTCGGAGGCGGCGAACCCATACCTTATTCAGATACGCTTGTTGACGGCGAACGGCATGTGCCGGTTCAGGAGAACAGATGATGAACCGACGGTGGCTTCCGGCCGGAGCGGTGCTGGTCGCGCTCGGTGCCGGGTCACTTCACGGCGCGGAGTACCCATTTCGTTTCAAGGATGTCGGCGACGATGCTGGCGTGTACCCACATGTCGCGGGCATTCGCGGACACGCGGTCGCGTGGGGCGACGCTGACGGCGACGGCTGGCCCGACCTGTTCGTCGGTACGTTCCACAACGCGGGTTCCAAGCCCGGCGTGTTCCTCTGGAACCGCAAGGGCAAGTTCACACCGGACAAGCAAGAACACCTCCAAACCTCGGGCATCGGCAGTGGGGCGCTGTTCGTCGATCTCACGAATAGCGGGACACTCGACCTCTACGTTTCGCACTGCGCCCACGGCACAACGGGCGTCACGGCGGTGCCCAGCCTGCTGTTCCGCAACGACGGGGCCGGGAAGTTCACCGACGTGTCGAAGGACAGCGGTGTGTGCCCGCCGCACTACAGCGGTCGCGGGCTGGCCGCACTCGACTTCGACGGCGACGGCCTGCTCGACCTCGTGACGTGCGAGCAGTACTATGCGGGCAAGGTGAAGACCGGGCCTTGTCTGTTCCGCAACAAGGGCGGTTACAAGTTCGAGAACGTGAGCGAAGCGGCCGGGTTGCCGGCGGGCTTCGCGGGGTTGGGCGTCGCGGTCGCGGACTTCAACCGCGACGGCGGGCCCGACATCTTCCTCACGGGAGGTGCCGGCGATCACAGGCTTCTGCTCAACGACGGCAAGGGGAAGTTTCGTGAAGCGCCCGGGACGCGTGAAGTCTTCCTGTGGAAGAACGCCGGCGGCGACAACCCGCCCGCGGGCGTGTGCATAGCGGACGTCAACCGCGATGGTCTGCCCGACATCGTCATCGGCAACCACTTCAAAAGTCCGTGGAGCACGCCCGTGCCGATCCGCTTGTACCTCAACCGCGGCATCAAGGACGGCGTGCCGAAATTTGAGGACGTGACCGAGGCCGCGGGGCTTAAACCGCTCGAAATGAAGGCGCCGCACGTCGAGATTCAGGACTTCGACAACGACGGCTGGCCTGACATCTACGTGAGCATCGTGAAGTTCGCGGACGGCAAGCCGTGCCCGGTGATCTACAAGAATCTCGGCGTGAAGGACGGTATCCCGCAGTTCCGCGACGACGCGTGGGCGGTGAACGACTTTCCCACGGCTGCGGACAAGGCGCTGAAGCGTGCGGGTCCGCTGTTCGACAAGGCGCTCAAAGAGAAGAAGATCATCTACATGGCGGCGGGTCCGTCGTGCGACTTCGACCGCGACGGGAGGCTCGACCTGTTCCTCGCGAACTGGTGGGTGGAGGACCGCTCACTCCTCTTGAAGAACGAAACGGCGGGCGGCAACTGGCTCGATGTTCGTGTCGAAGGCAAAGACGGCGTGAACCGCATGGGCATCGGTACTCGCGTCGACGTGTACCCCGCGGGCAAGTTAGGCGAGGCCGCGTCGCTGCTCGTCTCCCGCGAAATCGCCATCGGTTACGGCTACTGCTCCGGTCAGGAAGCGGTCGCGCACTTTGGCTTGGGCAAGCAGGAGTTGGTAGACGTGGAAGTGACGCTGCCGCACGGCAAAGGCAAACTGACGCGAAAGGGCGTGAAGGCGAATCAGGCGCTCACCGTGAAGCCATAACGCGGAGGCCGCGATGACCGAGGAAGAATGGCTCGTGTGTGCAGACCCGAAGCCGATGCTGAAGGTCGTAAAGGAGGGAGTGAGCGAACGAAAACTACGTTTGTTCGCCGTCGCCTGCTGCCGCAACGTAGGGCACCTGATCGAAGGCGAGTGCGATCGAAACGCGATAGAGGTTGCCGAACGTGTTGCCGATGGGCTTGCATCGAACAAGGAACGACGTACTGCTCTTCACGCATCGGGGTCGGGTGCAGTTGCCAGCGCCACCTTGTACGCCGATGTTGGTATCATGGTGGGGTTCGTGCGACAACGCATTGCCGAGGAGGTTGCACGTTCGAGTGGAACGCACGCCGTCGGACAAGCATCCTACGTGTGGGATGCGACCTACGCGCTTCCTGATCCAGCTCAGAGTATTCTCCTCCGCGACATCTTCGGGAACCAGTTTCGCTCAATCACCGCCGATCCCGCGTGGCTCACTGACACCGCGGTGTCACTCGCACGCGGCATGTACGAATCGCGTGACTTCAGCGCGATGCCCATTCTCGCGGACGCACTTCAAGACGCCGGCTGCGACAACACCGATATGCTGAACCACTGCCGCGACGCCTCCGCGACACACGTTCGCGGGTGCTGGGTCGTCGATCTCGTCCTCGGCAAGTCATGACATCGGATTGGAACCGCATGGTAGCGCCGGAACACACATGAACCGCGCCCCGAACTCGTCCGTTGCCCGCGTCGTCGCAGCCAGCTTCGTTGGCACCGCGATCGAGTGGTACGACTTCTTCCTGTACGGCAC
>SXID01000109.1 GCA_005772955.1 Planctomycetia bacterium | reverse complement strand
GATTTCCCGACGTTCGGCAGCCCGACGATCCCACACTCGAAACCCATCGCACGATTCCCCGCGAGTGATGAAACAAAAGGCGAAACCCTCTGTTTATCGCTCGTGGCTTGCGCGGGGAAGGTGATGAAGAGAAGAGTTTCGCTCCTACTTCTGCACCCCCATCGTGCGGCGGATGAATTCCAACTGGAGCTTCAGGTAGTGCGCGCCGCCGATGCCGTGACGCGACTGCGGGTACAGCATCATCTCGAAATCCTTCCCGGCCCGTTGCAACGCGTCCGCCAACTGCACGCTGTTCTGCATGTGAACGTTGTCGTCCATCATGCCGTGAACGATCAACAACTTGCCGGTCAGGTTCTTCGCGCCGGCCACGCAACTCGTCTTCGCGTAACCCTCGGGGTTCTCCTTCGGTGTTAACATGTAGCGCTCGGTGTAGATCGTGTCGTACAGCTTCCAGTCCGTGACCGGGCCAGACGCGATGCCCGCACTGAAGGTCTTCGAGTGCGTTAAGGCGAATGCCGCCATGAACCCGCCGTAACTATGACCGCTGATGCCTACGCGTTTAGCGTCGATGTACTCGTTCTTTGCGAGCCACGCGACCGCTTCTTCCAGGTCTGCAAGTTCCTGTACGCCGAGTTGCTTGTAGCACGTCCACGCGGACTGCGCACCCTTGCCGCTCGCAGATCGCGGATCGACGCGGAACGCGATCATGCCACTGGTCGCGAGCGATTGCTCCATGACGCGCCCGCCGCCGTACTCGTCGCGCAGTGTCGGTGCGTGCGGCCCCGCATACGTGAAGAGCCACACCGGGTACTTCTTCGACTTGTCGAAGTTCGGCGGGTACGTGATCGCGCCTTCCAGCACGAAGCCGTCCTTCAGGGTGATCTTCACGCGCTCGTACTTCCCGAACTTGAACTCGTCGCGCTCGCGCACCGGGTTCGTGTCGAGCTTCCGCACGGTGCCTTTACCCACTTCGCACAGGTTAGAGCGAAGCGGCGTCATCACATCGCTGAAGCGATCCACGAACAACCCGCCGCTGGGCGCGAGCGAGACGCGGTGCGTTTGGCCCTTCTCGGTGAGCAACTCGGTGTCCTTGCCGAACACTACGCGGCACAGGTCCGTGCCGGTCGCGCTGGTGTAGCCAGCGTTTAAGTACACGGTCTTCTCCTTCGCATCGACGCGCAGCACGTCGCGAACTTCCCACTCGCCCTTCGTGATTTGGTTGAGCAACTTGCCGTCGGCCGCGTAGTGGTACAGGTGCTTCCACCCGCTGCGCTCGCTGAGGAACAGGAACGTGCCGTCGGGGAGGAAGTGCGGTTCGCCGGGGTCGTCTACCCACGCCTTCGTCGTCTCGCGGAACAGCTTCTTTGGCTTCGCGTCGGGTGCGGTCCACGTCGCGAGGTCGAGCCACGTCTGCGTGCGGTTCTGCACGTAAGCAAACACCGTATTGGACTTCGCTACCCAGCCGACGCGCGCGATGAGCGTTTCTTCGGGCTTGTACTCGCCCATGTCGAGGAACGTCGGCTTGCCGCCATCGGCGCTCACCACACCGATCTTGACCAGCGGGTTTGGGTCGCCCGGCTTCGGGTACGCGTAGCTTTCGAGACGCCCGGCAACCGGCTGAAGATCGATGAGGTTGAACTTGCGAACGGGCGCGTCGTCGAAGCGCAGGAACGCGAGTTGCTTTCCGTCGGGCGACCACCAGTACGCTTTCCCGTTGCGGTTGAAGATTTCCTCTTCGTACACCCAGTCGCCTTTCGCGTTGAAGATGTCGCCGCCGCCGTCGGTGGTGAGTTGGTGTTCCTCGCCCGGTTTTTCGACGCTCACCGCGAACAGGTTCCGGCCGCGCACGAACGCAACCCGCTTGCCGTCCGGCGAGAACGTGACGTACTCCTTCGCACCTTCGCTCTTGGTGAGTCGCTTGCCATCCGTGCCATCGAAGTACGCGATGCCGATGTCCGCGCCGATGTCGAACAGGAACGCAGTGCGGTCCAGGCTGGTGCGGAATGTTGTCGATTTCGCGAGTTGGTCCGCGGTCATCACACTCACATCCTTGATGGCGGCGAGCGACTTCTTGATCTTCGCCGGGTCGGTCCACGGTTCGCCTTTACCCGTGCGCGCTTCCACTTTCAGCAATTTCCCTTCCTTCACCTGAAGGAAGTGTTCGCCGTCGATCCACGCGCCGGTGGTGAGCGGCGTGCCCGCGAAACCGAACGTGAACGCGCCGCCGCGACCCATCAGCACCGCTTCCGTGACGGGTTGGTTCGTGAGCCTCGCTTCGGGCAGTTTGGCTGCCGCGCCCAGCGCCATCGGGTAGGTGCTCAACAGCCTCAGTACCGGGGACGCCTTGCCCGGTATCAGGCTGTCGTTGAAAAAGCCCCACGCGGTCAACCCGTCCTCGCTGCGTGGTTCGAGCAGGTAGGCCGCAAGCGCGCCGAGCGGTTGCGCCGTCTTCACCACGATTGTGCCAGCGGGGACACGCTGTTTGGTCCCGTTCCACTTCCCGGACGCCGTGGTCAACCGGTGTTTCTTCGGGAACCCGTCCTCCGTCACGTCCACACGGTTGACCAGAAATTCCGAGACTTCCAGGTCGATGTCCTCACGCAGTTCTTCGACCGCGATGCCGTGGCGCTGCAGGTTCTCGATCACGGTTGCCGCGCTCGCGGGCACAAGGTACGCGAACGGGACGTTCGCCGTTTCCTTCGACACGATTCGCCCGACGAAGTCGAGCGAATACTCCTTGTGCTTGTCGGTCGCGACACGCTTGCCGTCCTTCTCGACTTCCTCGAACCCGAGTACCGCGAGCCTCGTGGGGAACGTCTCGGTGCCGGTGCGCACGGTCACCCGCGTGAACGACACCGGCGACATGAGATCAGCAAGGTCTTTCTTCCTGTCGGCGGCCACCGCGAAGCACGCGGTTACGAACGCCCGCGTCGCTTCGATGCGCTGCTTGAAGGGGGCGTGGCTGTACGACTCGCTAAGCACACACACGGTCCCGCGAAGGGCTAAATACTGCACTCCGTACCGCGGCGTCGCGGGGTACGTTTCCCACTTCGTGCGGTCCGCGTTGAAGTTCCCGTAAGGCGCGATGTCGAACCCGCTCGCGGTCTTCACGTTCTTTGTGACCGCGGGGAACAGCTTGGAACTGGCCCACTGTGCGATCTCGGTGTCGGTCGAAGGGTAACGCGGGCCGTCGTAGGTGAGCGTGTAACGGTGCTTGCTGCCGTTGGTCGTGTGACAGTCGATGATGAGAGCGGGGTTCCAGGTGTTCACGAGTTTCACGAGCGCGCGGATTTCGGGTGATTCGAGTTTCACGAAGTCCCGATTGAGATCCAACCCTTGCGCGTTGGCGCGCGTGCCGGCACCGTCGCTCGGGCCGTTGTCGCCAGGTCGATGCTTCGGGTCGATCTTCTCGTTGCCGTCTGCGTTCAGGTTCGGCACGAGCAGAATAATGAGGTCTTTGAGCAACGGGTGCTTCTTCTCGGTCAGGTCGCGTGCGAACGCGAGAAGTGCCTCCTTGCCGTCGACCTCGCCAGCGTGGATATTGGCGAACGCGAGCACGACGGTCTTTCCGGACTTCTTCGCGTCCTCGGCGGTGGCGATGGGCGGGTCGGCGATCACGAGCAACGGGAGTTTCCGTCCCTCGTGTGAGGTGCCGAAGTAGTCGAACCGGGCGACCGGACCGCGTTTCGCGACCGCTTCACAGAACTGGATCACGTCGGAGGCTTTGGAGGTCGCGTTATAGCCGCTTTTCTCCGCGACCGTTTGCAGCGGTTGCGCGAGGGCGAGAGAGGGAAACGCTAACAGAGCGAGCGCGGCGGTGATGCGAAACACGATGAATCTCCGTGAGCGCGGGTGCTAGAAGTGTAGAGAATCGGGGCCGGTATGCAGGTCGTACAGATCGCGGGGCCATCTCTCAATCGCGTAAGATCAGCTTCCACTCATCCGGCGTGACCACGCTGCGATTGTCAGGGTACCCGCGGTAGCCCATCTCCGGGAACTCGTCACGCGTGACGTGTTTGGCTTTGAGAGCGGGGACGTGGCTCTTTCCGCGCAACTCCCACACGGCGTTCTCCGGCACTCCGGTGGCGAGCGAAACGAGGACGGTCGGCATCAGGTCGATGCTGTTCAGCTGGAAACGCGACTTTCGGCTTCGCTGCCAGAGTTGGCAGACGGGAGAACGGTCGCAGCCCTGAACGCGAGGACGACGGCCCGAGGGGCTTGCGCTGTGGACTTGTAACTCAGCCGCGTTCGGCCGAGTTCGCGTCTTCCCCGTCGATGAGTTTCTGTAACTTTTTGGCGATGGGTGAGAGCTTCATTGTTCCGAAGGAACCCTCCTGGCGTTGAGCCTT
>SXID01000108.1 GCA_005772955.1 Planctomycetia bacterium | reverse complement strand
TCCTGCTTGCAAAGCAGGCGCTCTACCAGTTGAGCTACTCCCCCGAACCGTCTCACGCTCAGCAGGTGCGCGTGCCTGGATTTGAACCAGGGACCCCGTCGTTATCAGCGACGTGCTCGTACCAACTGAGCTACACGCGCGACATCTACCCCCATCAAATGCGAAGGCCAAACCGTTTTGGTTTGGCCCCCTCGACAAACACGCTGTCTTGGAAGCTATCCGCGATTGGGCGGAATCAGTGCTGTCAGTGACAACGTGGTAATCATGCACACCTCAAGGGGCGGGATTGCACTTGGGAGATTCTAAGGCGATGGCCAGGCCTGTCAAGGGTCCGGTTCGCGTGGAAGCCGAACGCGGCGCGTTTCGCGATTCGTGGCGCGTTGCAGCCAAACGACTTCCGACAATTCCGGTCGTTTCAAAAAATCTTCCTTCTCGCGCGCCACGGCGCTATGATAACGCGAAATCCACTTGCTCCGACGGAGGCGACCCGCATGGCCATTCACGCTTCACTTTCGCCCGGTCGCCGCCTCCGCGCCGCGTGGTCCGGGGGGCCAATCGCGATTCCCGGTGTGTTCACTCCTCTTGTTGCGAAGATGGCCGAACGCCTGGGATTTTCAGCGGTTTACCTTTCCGGCGGTGCGCTCTCCGCGGGGAACGGTGTCCCTGACATCGGGTTGCTCACGCTCACGGAGTTCGTCCAGGCCGCACAACTCACCGCACAGGCGACGACGCTTCCGCTGCTCTGCGACGCGGACACCGGCTTCGGTGAGGCGCTGAACGTGGAACGCACAGTCCGGATGTTTGAAGCCGCGGGCGTGGCTGGGATTCACCTCGAAGACCAGGAGCTGCCGAAACGCTGCGGGCACCTTTCGGGCAAGTCGGTGGTGAGCGCCGAAGCGATGGCCGCGAAGATTCGCGCCGCGTGCGCGGCCCGGAAAGACAAGGATTTCGTGATCATCGCGCGTACTGACGCGAAAGGCGTTCACGGCTTCGACGACGCGGTGAATCGCGCGAAGTTGTACCGCGCCGCGGGCGCGGACGCAATCTTCCCGGAGGCGATGGAAACTCGCGAAGAGTTCGACAACTTCGCGAAGGCGCTCCCAGGCGCGATCTTGCTCGCGAACATGACCGAGTTTGGGAAGTCGCCGAACCTTGATGTGGCGACGCTCGGAGCGATGGGCTATCGCGTGGTGCTGTTCCCACTGACGGCGTTCCGGGTCGCGATGAAAGCTGCCGAAGACACGCTCCGCGACCTCATCGCGAACGGCGTGCAGACCGCGAGCATTCCGAAGATGCAAACGCGAGCGGAGCTGTACGACCTGCTCGGTTACACTGGTTATCAGGAGCGGGATAAGGCGTATTTCGGTGAGTAGTCACCACGCTCCGCGTGTTTGTCTTTACCGTAGTCATCACGCTCCGCGTGATGTCGCCTTCGCGAGTGCTTTGCGCAGAACGTGATCGCTTGCCAGGAACGCAGACATCACGCGGAGCGTGATGACTACGATAAAACCATGCCCGACACCCCTTCCCCGATCATTCAGATTCGCGGCGTGAGCATGAGCTTCGGCGCGCAGACGGTGCTGCACGGCATCGACCTGGACATCTTCCCGCAAGACACGCTCTGCGTGATCGGCGAGAGCGGCTGCGGTAAAACCGTGCTGCTGAAGCTCATCGTTGGGCTGCTGAGGCCAACAACGGGCGAGGTGATTCTCGAAGGCAAGCCGCTGCACACCCTCTCCGAACGCGACCTCACACAGTTACGGCTTCGCGTCGGGTTCCTGTTTCAGCAAGCGGCACTGTTCGACAGCCTGAACGTGTTCGACAATGTGGCATTCGGGCTGCGTGCGAAAGGCGGCGTGACCGAGGCTGACATCGCGACGCGGGTACGCGAACGCGTGCTGGAAGTTGGTCTGACGGCCACATCAGAACTGAAGATGCCCGCGGAACTGTCCGGCGGGATGCGGAAACGCGTGGGGTTGGCCCGGGCGCTGGCGCTCGACCCCGACGTGATGCTCTACGACGAACCGACGACTGGTCTCGACCCGATCATGACGGACGTGATTAACGAGTTGATCCTGCAAACGCGGTCGCGTCGGCCGGTGACATCGGTGATCGTGACGCACGAACTCCGCACTGTGCGGAAGTGCGCGAGTAGGGTCGTGATGCTGTACCCGCGATCGCGTTTGGGCGCGGACGAAAAGCAAATCCTCTACGACGGCCCACCGAACGGCTTGGCGACCGCGGAAGATGCTCGCGTGCGGCAATTCGTGGAAGGCGAAGCCCGCGACCGCCTCACCGAGATGAAGGACACGCCATGACGCAACGGTTAGGGTGGGCCTTCGGCCCGCGACCCACCCTACAAGACACGTTCGCGGCTCACCAATACATCTGCACGGTCGGCTTGATGACCAGCTCCGGCACCGACACGTGGGCAGGCAGGCTCGCGACGAATAGCACCGCTTCAGCCACGTCTTCGGGCTTCAGGATCAAGGCACGCTGTTCGTCGGTCACGGGCCGGGGCCGCGCCGCGAGGATGGGCGTGTCGATCTCGCCGGGATAGACGTTGCTCACACGCACCCCGCTGTCCTTCTCCTCGTTGCTCAACACCAGGCCCAGGCCGCCCATCCCGAACTTGGCCGCGACGTACGCCGCCCCGCCCAACGGGTTCGCCCGCTTCCCGGCCACAGATACCACGTTCACAATCACGCCATCCTTGCGGTCGAACATCTGCTGTAGCACGGCCTTCGTGCAGTAGAACGCGCCGTCGAGGTTGGTGCGAATCATTGCGTCCCACGATTCCGGCGTGAGTTCGCGGAGCGTGCGGTCCTTGATGTTGGTCCCCGCGTTGTTCACCAGAATGTCCACGCGGCCGAACGTCTTCGTGGCGAAGTCGATCAGCGCCGAACACTGCTCCGCCTTCGTCACGTCGGTGGGGAGCACGCGGAGCGAGTCGCCCGCGTTCAACTCTTGCGCGACCGCCGCGAGTTTGGCCGCGTCTCGCCCCGCGATCACGACCTTCGCCCCTTCCCGCAGGAAGAGCGCAGCCGTCGATTTGCCCACGCCCGACCCGCCGCCGGTGACCACGGCGACCTTGTTTGCGAGTTTCCTCATTGTGTGCCTGATTGGTGTGCGTTTCGAAGTCGTTTCACAACCGCCCAGTATATGGACGGGTCATCAGTAGAACCGGGAGCCCCTGCCGAGCATCGTTCGTGGCGAAGAACCTCGCTCCCGACCTGACCGACGACTTGTGGCGGGCCGTCACGCCGCACCTGCCCTCTCGCCCGTTGTACCGCCCCAAGGGCGGCCCAGCGTGGCATCCTGTACCTGCTCCGCGAGGGGTGCGAGTGGCAGTCCATCCCCTCCGCGGTCCGGGACGCCCCGTCCGGGTCCACCTCTGGAGGATCAACTTGTGCTACGCTCGCACGGGAGAACACTTCCAGGTGCTCCACGAACTGGCCGCGTGTGTCAATTGTGCCAACAAACTGCGAACCGCACGTGCCAACAAGCACGAGACGGCTCGACGGTTGTGAAACGACTTCTTAGCGAGCGATGCGCACTGGCACACCGGCACCGCGTCGCTCGCAAGCCAAACTCGAAGCGAGCACCCCGAACACCGCGCCGAAGCCGCCGAGCAGCACGTCGGTGATGCAGGGCGTGTGCGCATCGTACCACCGCTGCCCGCTCTCAAAGAACCCCGATACGGTCAAACCCAGCACGGCAGCGAAAATCACGGCCACGCGCACCGAACCGGGTGACGATCTCCGCGAACGCGGCGGCAGACGCCACGCGGCCACCAGCACGCCGAGCAACCCGAACAGCACCAACTTCGTCAGCACCTCTTCGAAGGTGAAGAGCGGGTTGCTGCTTTCGAGCGGAAGCCCCGGTACCCAGTCGAACGGATGCGGCGTTTCGAGTCGCGGCGTGCCGGTTGGCACCTGAGTAACGGACGTCAATCCCGCGAACCACACGATACCCCAACTCACCGCGAACGGGATCGCCAGCCCTTCGTGATGAACCCGTCCGGCGTACCAACCGGCCACCGCCGCGAGCGCGCCGACGATCGCGTCCGTCGCGCTTGGCGTGCGAGACTTCACTACCAACTGTACCGCTTCGAGGCACACTCCGACCGCGATGGCTGTGAGCAGGACGCGGACAATACTCCACGTTTCGATGTGGCCTTTCAATCGCGCCGCGAGCAATCCGATCGGGAAGTACAACCCCGCGAGACTCGCCAGTTTCGCGATCTGCTTCCACCGGTCCACGTCATTCAGCCCGTCGAACTCGCGGAACGGCACAAACCGCACCGTGTCGCGCAGTTTGCGATACAGGTCGGCCGGACTTACGCTCGCGTCGAACGGCAGCGTTTGAACGAACGCGAGCAGCGCGAGATACGCGATCAACAGACGCCCGACCGCGTTCACGTCGGATCGCTCCCACGCCACACGCACGCGGTCCGTGAGTCGCTGACCCCACAGCACCCACGCAGTCATTCCCGTGAGCGCGCCGAACGCCTGGGCGATGATGTCGGACGCGGAGCAGGTGCGCGTGGTCGTGTAAAGCTGGCCGTACTCGACCGCCGTGGAGAACAGAACGCACGCCGGGAGCAGGAGCAACCAGAGAGCCGCGACCTTGCGCCAGGGCCAGTTTCGATCGGCGCACACCGCGCCGAGGAGTGCGAACCCGAGCGGCACGCCAAGCATCATTTTCGCGATCGCGTCCGACCGAGACACGATCTTCACGCTGGCAGACAGGACGCGGTCGAAACTGGTTGTGCGCGGATAGAAGTGGAACGGCACGAGGCTGCCGTACACGACGAACGCGGCCCACGCGAACGCGGCCCACGCGAACGCACGGCGGTCGGGGTTCAACTCGCCCCCTTGGGCTGCGGCGTGGGGAGTTTCGCGAGTTGCGTCGCAGCGGGCGGTGTGGTACCGCCCTTCTCAGGGGACAGTGCGGTCATGATCAGGTGAGCCGGTTTCGCGGTCGCCTTGTGCATCTCTTCGCTGCTCGCCTGTCCGCCCGTGTCCACGAACACCCAGTCCAGGAGTTTCAACTCGGCCCCCAAGATGAGCAGCGCCAGCGACATCATCATCAACCCGCAGCACGTTCGAGAACACCGCGACCGCCCTCGCCGAAAGCAAAATCAGGTTTCGGTCGAGCCACGGCCACCTGCTCAGCCCGTTGCACGCCTCCTCGACCCACGGCGAGTGATCCTGCACGTGCAGCGCGATCCCTTCACGGCAAGTGGTCTCCCACACGGGGCAAATTCAACATATACCAGAATCGATCGCCGCGTGGCAGGCAGTTTTCTGGGGTGACGGAACTCGAGGACACGTTTGCGGATCGCGATTCGGTGGACAGTTCACGCCAAGCGTGGGCTACGCTGCCGGGCGTGAACTACGGTTGTCCGTCGGAATGGACGAGCTATTCTGACGGTATCTTAAATGACAACGTTCGCCCAAATTTCTGTCCCGGTCAGGGATCCGGCCCGTGAACGATCCGCTGATCGCCCGGTTCGCCGACGCCTGCGGCGCGACTGCCCCGCTGGATTTGCGGGTCGATCTCGCTGGCGGTTCCCTATTGGCCGAAGGGTCGGTGGCCCAGTCGTTCACTCTTGTCGGCCGCGACGACTCCTGCGACGTCACCCTTTCCGACACCGAAATCAACCCCCGACACGCCTGGCTCCAGGTACTCGGCGGCCGTGTCTTCGCCGTCGATCTCGGAAGCCGCACCGGGCTGAAGTGGCCAACAGGTGCCTGCGGTTCCGGCTGGCTCGACGTGGGCGTGCCCACCCGGATCGGTCCGTTCCTGCTCCAACTCAACGCTCCGGTCACCAACCGCCCCAACGTGTTCCAACCTGATTACAACCCACTCGTCTCCGATGCGAACACGAAGGCGCGTCTGGCGGTCGCGCTGGAGTTCCGCAACGGGAAGCGGACGAAGGATCGCTGGGCGGTGAACCGGCTGATCACACTCGTTGGCCGGTCACCCGATTGCAAGATCCACCTGACTGCTGACGACATCTCCCCGTATCACTGCGGTCTCGTGTCCACGCGCACGGGGTTGTGGGTGGTCGACCTGTCCGGGCGCGGGGTGGTGGTGAACGGCGAACGAATGCGAGTCGCGCCGCTGCCACAGGGAGCCGAACTGTGGGTCGGTCGGTTCCTGATCGGGTGCCAGTACCAGACCCCGCCCGGCCCGCCAAGCAACAGGCGCGGACCTGCCCAGTTTCGTCCGACCGCGCGGCCGTGAACTCGCCCTCCTCCACAAAAATCCCCCGATCGCCGCCGCTCGGGACCGGCCAACGCCTCTCCGTCGCCGAGCTCGCTCGACGACTCGGGGTCACCGAGAACCGGTTCCACGACTGGAAGGAGGCGGTCCTCGCGCTCTTCACGGCGGTTGACCCCATCCCGCCTTCGCGCGCTTGTGGGTCTGGAATCTCCTCCCAAAACGCTTAACCTGTCCCTCACACCGGCGTACTCCCGCGCTGGCGGAGTAACGCGAGGACCGGATCATGAGTCGTCCTGTTGGCGTCGGTTTGGCGGTCGCGGTGTTCGCGCTCGCGCTCGGGTGCGGCAAGACTCCCAGCACAAGCGCGCCGACCGGCCCCCCTGCGGCGGCCGGCATCGAGGGCAGTTGGACGCTGGTCTCGATCGAATTCGCTGGCATTCCCGATACGGAAGCCGCGAAGAAGAGCGAGGCGGAACGGACGATCCAGGCAACCGCCGACAAGTTAATCGCCACGAAGAACGGCAAGGAAGACCCGCTCAACTACAAGATCGACCGCTCCAAGACTCCCAACGAGATCGACCTCACTTCACCGAAGGGCGAGAAGACCGAAACGATGTACGGTATCTGCAAACTCGAAGGAGACACGCTCACAATCTGCGCGGCCATCTCCGACAAGCCCGCGGACCGGCCGAAGGAGTTCAAGAGCAGTAAGGAAAACCCGACGCTACTGATGACCCTCAAGAAGAAGTGATCGCATTCCCGAGCGCGGCGGAGAGTCCACAATGCGCGTGATCATCGCGGGCGCGGTGGCGTGGGCAGACGCAGGCGCCATCCGTCGCGAACTGTCGAAGTTGCCCTCGGGCACGGTCGTGATTCACGGCGACTGCGCAGGCGCCGATGCGCTCGCGGGGCAGATCGCGACCGAACTCGGCTTGGCGGTGGAACCGATGGCGAAGAACGCGGCCGACCGCGCCCGGTACAAGCGAGAAGCGTGGAAGGGCTTGAACGAGCGGATGCTCGCGAGCGGCGCGGAGTTGGTGCTGGTCTTCCACCCGGACTTTGAAGCGAGCAAGGGATCAAAGCACATGGCCGCACTCGCGACGCACGCGACCGTCGAGGTCCGCGTGTTCGCGGCCTGACCGGCGCCAACCCCACTCCGTGAATTCCAGACCGCCATTTCCACTCCTTTCCGCTTGACCTCATTCTCCAATCGTGCAAAAACATAGTGATTTTCTCACAACCTCTCCAACCTAAATTGGGGTTGTTCATGTTCTCTTTCCGCTTTCTGACTCCTCTGATCATCCTCACAACTCTGTTCGTCGGTTGCTCCGACCCGAACGGCGGTCGGATGGAAGTCTCCGGCGCGGTGAAACTCAAGGGCAAGCCGCTTGCGGACGGGACGGTCTCGTTTGAACCGCTCGACGGCCAGCCAACCCGCGCGACCGCGATGCTGACGGCGGGGGAGTTCACCATCCCCAAACCGACTGGCCTCGTGCCGGGCCGATACCTGATTCGCGTGTCTGCTGGCGACGGCAAGACGGCGGTCAACCCGGTCAACCCCGACAACCCGCCCGGCCCTACGGGGGGCACCAACATCATCTCGAAGGAACTGGTCCCGGCTGACTGGAACGTAGATTCCAAACAGGAACGGGAAATCGTCAAAGTCGGGCTTAATCGATTCGAGTTCGAGATTCCGTAAGTCGCTTTCCGCGCGACTCACTGTGGTTTTTTCGGACGTTTCATTATCCCAACAGGAGGCGTGTATGCACCCCAACACCTGCCCTCGGACTCGCGGTCGCGTCGCGCCGGTCGCGCTCGCACCCATCCGTGGATTCACACTGATCGAGTTGCTGGTGGTGATCGCGATCATCGCGATCCTGATCGGGCTGTTATTGCCCGCCGTTCAGAAAGTGCGAGAGTCCGCGGCCCGCATGAAGTGCCAGAACAACCTCAAGCAGATTTCTCTGGCGAACATGGCCTACGAGAACAGCAAAGGCACTTTCCTCCCGGGCGTCAGTCGGACGGGCTGTTGCTGGGGCACCTGGCAGGTGCCAATCCTGCCCTACATCGAGCAAAACAACGTCTTCGTGATCTACACGAACTTCGGCGGACTGGATAACAACGGTCCGCGGTACGCGGCCGGCACGAACGCACCCATCGCGACGATTCGCATGCCGACGTTCACCTGCCCGAGCGACAACCCGGCCAAGGTCGGTACGATCACGAACCACAACTATGTGCTGAACGCCGGAAACACGAGCTTCTATCAGGTATCCATCCCGATCGGTTGCACCGGCGGATCGGTCACTAGCACGACCTGCACGACGTTCGGTGGTGCTCCGTTCGGGTGGTACGAAGACCCGGCAACGGTGGCCGCCGGTGGTGACTCGTCGCCCACGAACTATTCCACCGGGAACGCGGCATTGGGGCTGTGCGGGCGAGAACGAAAGGTCACCGAAATCACCGACGGGACCAGCAACACGCTGATGGCGTCCGAGGTCAACCAGGGGAATCAAGCGGCTGGGTCCGACTACCGCGGCTTCTCCTGGTGGGGCGGCGGCGCCGGGTTCACCACGTTCAGTCTCCCGAACAGCACCGACCCGGACGTGTTGACCGGGGCCGGGTGTAACGCCACCCCACCGAACGCCCCGTGCACGACCACTTCGACGGCCACACGCCCGCGCATGCAGGTCGCCCGCAGCCGTCACCCTGGCGGTGTGACCGTGGCCATGTGCGATGGCAGTGTCCGATTCACTTCCAACTCGATCAGCGTGGTCACTTGGCGGGCGCTGAGTACCTCGCAGGGCGGCGAGGTATTCAACAGCAACTGGTGAGCCGCAAATCGCGGGGATGATGCGGTGGGTGCGAGTCCGAGTCGCACCCACCACATCATCCCCACACACAAGAGCAGTGGCGCACCGCCACCCTGTCATCACCTCGATCGGGCAATTCTTCTCCTGCGCGCCGGTCACAAAGGAACGGTGGGTAAGGTCTCGCCCGCGTAATGCGGCTGCAATGGCGGAACACTTGGGCTTGTCAGGGTGGCCCGCGTTCGGAGAATATCCCTTGCAGCGTTTTTCCGCTACGTCCGGGGCCAGTCGGCCCCACCGCACTTCGTGGCCCGTGCGCGGGGTGTCGCTTTCGCCCGTCGGACCGCCGAATGAGTTTCGCACCCAACCCGCGCCGTCGCTCGTCCGCCCCGTTGCTCGGCCTGTACCCGATGGAGCTGTCCCGCAATCTCAAAGTGGACAGCGTGTCGCGTCTGGAGCCGTCGCCGCCACGAGCCATCGACGCGAACGGCACCGTGGCCGACGCGATCGAGGAGATGCGGACCGGGAACGTCGGGTGTCTGCTTGTCACCGGATTTGGCCGCGTGGTCGGTATCTTCACTGAGCGTGACCTGCTCACTCGCGTGCTGGCTCCCGGTAAACCGCTCGATACACCGATTCGCGCGTGCATGACCGCTAACCCCATAACGGTGTCGCCAAAGGACTCCGTGCGGGCCGCGGTAAAGCGGATGCAGAAAGGCGGCTACCGCCACCTGCCCGTCGTGGACGAAGCCGGGCGCCCGGTCGGCATCTTGTCGGCGCGGCGTGTGGTCCACTACCTCGTCGAACACTTCCCAGGGTTGGTGTTCAACCTCCCACCGGACCCAGACCGCTACCCCGAAACGCCCGAAGGCGCGTGAGCCGAGCAAACCTTGACCGGAGGGCGGCCCGTGAGTCGGCGGTGAAAGTGGCGGTTGGGGGTGTACACGGTTCTGGCGGCGGGAACGGCGAGTTGGCTGGATCGCTGGACAAACTCACCGGCAACATGGCGATCGGCGGTATCGATGGAGTCGGGTACCGGAAAAATAAAGCGACCGCCCCCATCGCGGTGCCGAATAACCAGCAAACGAAAGAGGAAGATGCACAGGCTGAAGACCTTGACGAGGTCGACGACCTGGATGTGATTCGGACAGAGGACGAACACGGCGGAACCGTAACCACGTGACGGGAAACCGTCGGTTTCTCGCTGGCGCGGTGAGGAGGTTATCGTGCCTCGGTTCATGTGGCTCACACCGATCACGATCGCTGGCTTGCTGTGCGCGGCACCCGCTCCGCCTGCTCCGGACGCGAAGAGCCTCTTTGCGTTTGAGCGACCCGTCCGAGAAGGTTCGTGACGACTGTTTCGCCGCACTGCGAAGTCGGGTCGATGCGTTACCCTGGCTTCGACGCGCGTCACGCTCGGCCGATCGGGTTCCCGCCGGGCACTCCGAAGAGTTCCGCAAGGCCGTCCGCCACGCGCTCGTCCGACAAGGCGACTGCCTCCTCACCGTCACTCGCGGCAACAAGAACCACGACCTACCCGTCTTCTTTCCGCTCCCCAAGTAGCCGACATCCCTTCGGGAAGCGTCACGAAGACGCGAGCGGCGCCCAGCAAAGATCTTTCTCTCCTTCCCTTCAGGGAGGGTGGGGTAGGTTCTTGCGCCGGCGCGTGTAAGATGAATTCAACCGCACTGGGTTCCCCCCACGAAAGTTCTCATCTTAACCGTCCGAGGAAGGCGTTTATGGGTTCCGATAAAGGCTCTGCCGACGCACAGCCGACGCTTGGTATGAACGGTACCAACGGACACACACGAAAAACCGAGACACGCGAGTCGGTCACCATCCGGTTCGCGGGTGACTCTGGCGACGGCATGCAGCTCGCCGGCACACGGTTCACCGACACGTCGGCCCTCATGGGCAACGACATCGCGACGTTCCCCGACTTCCCCGCCGAAATCCGCGCGCCCGCCGGCACGCTCGCCGGCGTCTCCGGGTTCCAGGTCCACTTCTCCAGCACCGACATCCACACGCCCGGCGACGACCTCGACACGCTCGTCGTCATGAACGCCGCGGCGCTCAAGACCAACATCAAGGACTTACAACCCGGCGGCATCCTCGTCGTCAACACCGACGGCTTCGAGACGAGCGACCTGAAGAAGGCGAACTACAAGGTCAACCCGCTCGACGACGGTTCGCTGAAGGGCTATCGCGTCATCCGCGTGTCGGTCGCGAAGCTCACCATCGAAGCAGTGAAGGATTGTGGCCTCACGCCGCGCGAACAGGACCGGTGCAAGAACTTCTTCGCGCTGGGTCTCGTGTACTGGATGTTCGAGCGGCCCCTCGAAGCCACGCTCCGGTGGATCAAGGACAAGTTCGGTAAGAAGCCCGAACACCTGCCCGTTCTGAAAGCCAACACGCAGGCGCTGAAGGCCGGGTACAATTACGGTGAGACGGTCGAAATCCTGCCGGTACAGTACCTCGTCGCGAAGGCGCAGATCGCGCCGGGCACGTACCGCAAAATCACCGGCAACGACGCGGCCGTACTCGGGTTCGCCGCCGCCGGCCAGCTCGCGAAGAAGACGATCGTGTACGCCGGCTACCCGATCACGCCCGCCAGCGCGATCCTCGAAGGCCTGACCGACATGCGCCGCTTCGGCGTGAAGACGTTCCAGGCGGAAGATGAGATCGCCGCAGCGGGCGTCGCGATGGGCGCCAGTTACGGCGGGGCGATCGGCATCACCGGCACCAGCGGCCCCGGCGTGTGCTTGAAGAGCGAGGCGATCAACCTCGCAGTGATGACCGAACTCCCGCTTGTCATCGTGAACGTACAGCGCGGCGGACCCAGCACGGGGTTGCCCACCAAGACGGAACAGTCCGACCTGCTGCAAGCGATGTTCGGGCGCAACGGCGACAGCCCGGTCGCGATCGTCGCACCGCAGTCGCCAGTGGACTGCTTCGACATGGCGATTGAAGCGGTCCGCATCGCGACACGCTTCATGTGCCCGGTGTTCTACCTGTCCGACGGGTACATCGCAAACGGCTCAGAACCGTGGAAAATGCCGAACGTCGCGGACCTCAAGCCGATCGAGATCACGCACCCGACTGGCCCGAACAGCGAGGGCACCGACCTCGTTCACGAAGGCCCGCCTGGAGAAGCGCCAGCAAAGTTCCTGCCTTACAAGCGCGACCAGTACCTGTCGCGGCCGTGGGCCGTTCCGGGGACTGCGGGCCTCGAACACCGCATCGGCGGCATCGAGAAGCAGGACGTCACCGGCAACATCAACTACGAACCGGCCAACCACGAGCACATGACGCATACGCGATGGAAGAAGATCGAGAACATCGCGGAGACGATCCCGGAACTCGAAGTGACTGGCGACGCCGACGCCGATCTGCTCCTGGTCGGCTGGGGCGGCACCTACGGCAGCATCACGACCGCGGTGGACCGCGCGCGGCGGAAGGGGCTGAAGGTCGCGCAGGCACACTTCCGCTACCTGAACCCGATGCCGAAGAACACCGAAGCCGTGTTGAAGCGGTTCAAGAAGATTCTCGTTCCCGAACTGAACACCGGCCAACTGTGCTGGTTGCTCCGCGCGAAGTACCTCGTGCCCGCCGAGGGGCTTAACAAGGTACAAGGCAAGCCGTTCCTCGTGTCCGAGATCGAAGCCGCCATCGAGAAGACGCTGGGTTTGAATCCTGTGTCTTGAACCTGACTGGTTAGCCGCAATCCCGAAGGAGTGCGCGACGCACGCGCTCGCCCGCGGCTCGCGGCTCGCCAATAACACCAACCACCAAAACACCAAAACACGAGATACCAATGGCGACTACCTCTCTCCCGCTGACAACGAAAGAACTGACCACCGACCAGGAGGTCCGGTGGTGCCCCGGTTGCGGGGATTACTCCATCCTCGCGCAAATGAAGAAGGCGCTCACCACAGTGGGCATGCCGCGCGAAAAGCTCGCGTTCGTGTCCGGTATCGGCTGCTCCAGCCGGTTCCCGTACTACATGAACACCTACGGCTTCCACACCATTCACGGTCGCGCGCCCACCTTCGCGACCGGCCTGCGGCTCGCGAACCCGGACCTGCAAGTGTGGGTGGTTACGGGTGATGGTGACGGCCTCTCAATCGGCGGCAACCACCTCGTCCACGCGCTGCGCCGCAACGTGGATCTCAAGGTGCTGCTGTTCAACAACGAAATCTACGGCCTCACGAAGGGCCAGTACTCGCCGGCGAGCCGCACGGGAACGCCGAGCAAGACCAGCCCCGGCGGGTCGTTCGAGACGCCGGTTCGCCCGCTCTCGCTCGCGCTCGCGGCCGAAGCGACCTTCGTTGCGCGCACCGTGGACGTGGACGTGCAGCACCTCGTCGCGACGCTCCAGAAGGCCGCGGCGCACAAGGGCAGTGCGTTCGTCGAGATCTACCAGAACTGCGTGATCTTCAACGACGACGTGTACAAGTACGCGACCGACAAAGCTGTGAAGGCCGACAACCTGCTGTACCTCGAACACGGCAAGCCGATGATCTTCGGCAAGGACAAGTCCAAAGGCATCCGCCTCAACGGGCTGAAGCCGGAAGTGGTGACCATCGGCAAGGACTGCCAGGTCGATGATCTTCTGACGCACGACGAAAAGGCCGACGACGCGACGCTCGCGTATCTGCTGAGCCGGTTCGCGCACGATCCGCGCTCGGCCAACTCGTTCCCCGAACCGGTGGGCGTGTTCCGCAGCGTGCGTAAGCCGACCTACGAGGAACAACTCGACGGCCGCATCAAGACTGCGACCGAGAAGAAGGGGCCGGGCAAGATCGAAGACCTGTTCAAGGCCGAAGACGTGTGGACCGTCTCTTAAAGTTCCAAAGTTCCAAGTTGAAACCCGGAACCGAGGACGCCGAGCGGCACGCTTCTTGTCTTCAACTTGGAACTTGGAACTCTGGAACTTGGAACTTCCATGTATTGCCCCGCCTGCGGTCACGACAAAAACGCGCCAGGGGCCGACGAGTGCGCCAACTGCAAGTTGGCGCTCACGAATCTCGACGCGCCGGCCCCAAACGGGCCGGTCGAAACAAGTCTGATGAACGATCCCGTCTCCATACTCGACCCCCGACTGCCCCTGACCGTGCCTGCGGACGCAACCCTCGGGGACGCAGTGCGGCAGATGACAGCCGGGCGCATCGGGGCGGTTCTCGTGACCGGCGCGGCCGGCGAACTGGTTGGCATTTTGACCGAGCGCGACTTCCTGACGAAAGTGGCCGGCGTCCCGGGTTACGACGCGCTCCTCGTGTCAAGGTTCATGACACCCAACCCGGAGACGGTCGCGCCGACAGACCGGCTCGCCAGCGCGCTGGGCAAGATGGACGCGGGCGGCTACCGGCATCTCCCCGTTGTGGACGCGGGCCGTCCGGTGGGCGTCATTTCGGTCCGCGACATCCTCCGGCACCTGACCGCCGTGTGTCCCGACGGCTGAATGGTTGTGTCACGCAGTGCTAAGGGGCGATTGTGGCAAAACGGTGAAAAATGCCGTTGACAGCCCCAAAGGCTTGACGAAGATAATAGTGGATAAAGCAGGGTTGGCTCGACCCTGGTTGACGACTTGCACACGGTGGTTCACACAACTACCACCGGTTTTTGCCGCCGACCTCTATCCTCCCGCCCCCTGCCAAATGCACCGCACTGCGGTATTTTCGTCCTAATACTTTGTACCGCCGGTTCCACCGGCACACTCGGGATCGCACAAATCGAGTCGGGACCAATCCGCTCATCCCGGTCCCACCTCAAACGCGCATCCCATCAGCGGAG
>SXID01000107.1 GCA_005772955.1 Planctomycetia bacterium | reverse complement strand
TGAGACCCAGGTGCCCGGCGCGCACCGCGAGCGCCATCACGATCTCTTCGAGCGCCGTATTGCCAGCCCGCTCGCCGATGCCGTTGATAGTGCATTCCACTTGCCGCGCGCCTTCGCCCAAGGCCGCAAGGCTATTCGCGACCGCCAACCCCAAATCGTTGTGGCAGTGAACCGACAGAACGCAGTTGTCGATACCGCGGACGTTCTGCTTGAGGTGCCGCATGATGGCGGCGTAGTGCGTGGGGACCGCGTAGCCAACGGTGTCGGGAATGTTGAGCGTGGTCGCACCGGCCTCGATGACGCGCTCCACAACTTCCACGAGGAAGTCAAGCTCGGTGCGGGCCGCGTCCTCGGGCGAAAACTCCACATCTTCGCACCGCTCGCGGGCACGCCTCACGCCCTCGACGGCCCGTTTCGCGACCTCCGCCGAAGTCATCTTCAGTTTGAACTCGCGATGAATCGCACTGGTCGCGAGGAACACGTGGATGCGCGGCTTCTGCGCGTCGCTCACGGCGTCCGCGGCGCGGTCGATGTCGGCCGGGTTGCACCGTGCGAGACCCGCGATGATCGGGCCTTGAATCTGGCGCGCGATAGCCTGCACGCTCTCGAAGTCGCCCGGTGACGCGATAGGGAACCCGGCCTCGATCACGTCCACGCCGAGGTCCGCGAGGGCGCGGGCCATCTCCAGTTTCTCGGGAAGGTTCATGCTGCAGCCGGGGCTTTGTTCCCCGTCGCGCAGCGTAGTGTCGAAGATGATGACGCGGTTCGGATCGGTCGGAACGGGCATGATTCGCTCCCTGAACAAAGTCGGCCCCGGAACACCAGTTCCGGGGCCGCTGCAACCTCGTGGATCGGATCACCTCGGATCGAAACTCGAAGAAGACCGGCCCCGCGGCGGTCCGAGAAGTCGAATGGCCAAAAGCAGCGCGGACGTCATCGGGGTGATCTCACGCGTGGTATTCTAACTGCAGTTTACGGCGCGTTACGCTGCGGATCAACTGCGACTCTACTTCTCTATCACTGAGGTATCCCAATGCCGTCCCTCTCCCGTCGCGAGTTTCTGAGTACAGTCGCGGTCGGCGCGTCGGGCGCGTTCGCCAGTTCGCAACCGCCGAAGGCGGAGAACCCCATCACGCTGCCGGCCCGCGCGGTCACCAAACCGGGCGACAAGAAACTGCACCACTTCTTCGGTTACTACGACAAGTCGCCGTGGGACAAGACCGGACGCTATCTCTTGGCGAACCAGATCGGCTTCGCGGACCGACAGCCGGAAGCGAAGGACACGCTCACTGTCGGCATGATCGATCTGAAGGACGGCGACAAATACATCCCGCTCGGCACTACAACCGCGTGGAGTTGGCAGCAGGGCACGATGCTCCAGTGGGTCGGTGCCGCTGAGCGCGAAGTGGTGTTCAACTCGCTGGCCGAAGGAGAACCGTCTGCGACGGTTCTCGACGTTCACACTGCCAGGAGCCGCACGTTACCACGACCGATCTACGCGCTGTCCGCGGACGGCAAGCAAGCGGTGTCACTCGACTTCGCGCGCCTTCACCGACTGCGCCCCGGCTACGGTTACGCGAGCTACAAGGAGAACTTCGCACACGACGCGTCTCCCGATAAGCTCGGCATCTGGCATATGGACATGACAACTGGCAAGAACGAACTCGTCGTGAACCTGAAGCAACTCGCCGCGTTCAAACCGGACGACCGATTCAAGGGCGCGCACCACTGGGTGAACCACCTGCTCTTCAACCCTGGCGGCACGCGATTCACCTTCCTACATCGCTGGAAGCCGCCCGAAGCGAAGAGCTGGCAAACGCGGATGCTCACCGTAAAGCCGGATGGCTCCGATCTGCGCATCGCGTTCGATGACGGGATGGTGTCGCACTTTGACTGGAAGGACGACTCCACGATCCTCGCATGGGCACGCACCAAGAAGGACGGCAACCACTTCTACACGGTCGATGTACGCACCGGCGAAACGAAGCTGGTGGGCGCGGACGCGCTGCCACAGGACGGGCACTGCTCGTACTCACCTGACCGCAAGTGGGTTTTGAACGACACCTACCCGGACAAGGACCGGATGCAAACGCTGATGCTGTACAAGGTGTCGAACGGCCGGCGGTACAACCTCAACAAGTTCCTTTCGCCGAAGCAATACACCGGACCGTTCCGGTGTGACCTGCACCCGCGCTGGCGGCGCGATGGTACGATGGTGTGCATCGACGGCTGCCACGACGAGCAGCGCCAGGTGTACGTCATCGACGTGAGCGAAGTCGTGAAGAGTTGAGTCGCGCACCGAAAGCGAAGGCAGATTGGCCTGCCTGGTCTCCTCGTTTACCGCCGGTGTAGACGCGGGAGTTCGTAGAGACCCCGGTCCGGGATGTTCGGGTCGCGCAGGTTCATCAACTTATCGAACCAGTCCAGGCCGGCGTTGATGCCAGGGGTCAACCCGCCGTTCTGCACCTGTGGTTGGAAGACCTCGAATCGCAATTCGCCCCCGGTGTGCCGCGCCGTGACGACTGCGGGCGGCAGTTCGCTGAACGCCGTAAGGAACGCGGCGCGGGCCTTCTCCGCTTGCTGCTGCGCGATCGGGGGTGGGGCAGTTCCGCCGGGGTTTGGGCGGAGCGGTTCGACTGGGCGCACGGGGCCGTCGAGCAACATGGGCTTCGCGTCAAACGAGGCGATTATTGCCCCGAGGTTTAGCGTACCGACGAACGCATGGTTCCCAGGTGGTAGTGTCAGCCCCTTGTCACCGCCCGCGACGGAGTTGGCCGCGTTGGGGGTGACTGCCGCCGCGACCAACTTCCGGTCCAGCCCGACGACCAGAGCCGCGTCTTTGCGTACGTAGTGAACCGCCGACTTCCACGGTAGTCCTGTGCCCGCGAGAGAGAGCACTTTCACATCCTCGACGGTTTCGATGGAAGGCGTCGCGGGTTCCTTCTCGCCCGCGATCTCCGCGATCAACTTCGGCAGAAATGCTTCGATCGCCGTGGCGGCGGTCACGTCCTCCGCGTGGATCACGAACATCGGGATCGGCGTTGCGCCCTTCGCAAGGTCTTGTTTGGTGGGCACGATCACTGTTACCGCGCGGACCTTCGCGAACACGTCGTCCTTCACCGACATCTTGTACTTCGTGTCGAGGTCTTTCACCATGTCGCTTGGTAGCCGTCCGAGTTCGCCGTTGCCCTTCGCCAGTGCGTCCATCAATCCCATAACTGCGGCGGCACGGTCCTTCTCGGGAAGGCTCACGGTCGCGGCGAACGACACCGGCTTGCGCGCGTGGTGAAGGGTATCGACCTTCACCGCGGGACCGGAGAAGGCGTCGAACAGCGGGCTTTTCTGCGCCGGGTCGAACTTGGCTCCGACCGTGATTGACAGCCCGTTGTCGCGGAACTGCAAGCACCCGGCGAGCGACTTGAGTGCCTTCTCGTTGGCGATCAGTTTGAGCCATACGAACGCGTCGAAATCGATCGCCGCTTCGCGCATACGTACGCGACCCGCCGCGTCAGACTTCGCGAAGAACTCCGGCGCGTTCGCGTAGAAGAACAGCCCCGGCTTGCGGTACTCGGTCGCGGCGGCTTTGAAGCCCGCGGTTGCGCGCAAGTTGTCCTTCTCTTCGCCGAGGAATCGCTTGATGACCGGTATGATCGCGGCTTTGCTCGTCCCCGCGACGAACAACCCTGGCGTGTACGCGAACGTCGGCTCGTACGGGCCTTCCTTCGGTTTCTCGTCGCCCAACTTCGGTTGGCCGTTGGGGTCGTAGGCGATGACCGGCGCGCGGTGCTGAAACACCGGTAGCTTCGACACCTCGCCGACCTTGCGGAGTGTGGGACTCATCGTAACGAATGCGCGTGCCGCAAGCCCGGCCGCGGCGCTGTCCCCGGTGAGCACCACGAACACGATTTCGGGTTCGCCGCTTACGTTGAAGCTCACCAGCCCGACCGCGAGGCCACCCAGTTTGCGGAACTCGCCGAGTACCTCCGGCGACACGAGCAATGCGAGTTGCGCGAGATCGTGCTTCGCCTTGAGTTCGGCGAGGGTCTTGGCACCGTCTTTCTTCCCGTGAATGAACGGGATGCTGTCGTCGAGCGGCGTGCCCTTGAACACCGCCGCGAGTTGCGGCCCGAGTTCGGCCGTGTTGTGCAGTTCCGCGTAAGCGAGCGTGCCGGGCGGGAACACTTCCGCGACATCGGTGGGCGCCGCGTTCGCGGGCGCGGCGAGTGCAAGAAACGCGACCGTCGCGGCGATCCGGGTGAACGTCTTCAAGGGGCGCTCTCGTGTGGGGGCGTGCGGCGTAGCGGTGACGGTCGCGTCACTCCTTCCAGGCCAACTTTGCTTTACCGGTCTTCGGGTCGATCACATACAGGAACGCTTCTGGCTTGCCACGCTTACCGGTGCCGCTGTCGCGGTTCTCGTTGTGAACCAGCAGCGCAAGCTCGGCGCCGAGGTCGATCAATTCGGGGCGCCCGCCCATCCCATACTCTCCGAGAATGCCGGAAAACAGAGGTGAGCCGATCGCGGTTTTGTTGAACTCCGCGCCCTGCGCATTCAGTTCAAACAACGTCGGGATAGGCCGCTCGCTGTTGCGCAGGTCACGATCAACGCCGAAGGCGAACAGCGTATCGGTTTTCGACTGCCACGCGAGCGCAACATAAGGCGGGAACGCCTTGTTGGTCAGTTGATTCCACTTCCCCTCGTCCTTCGGCTCGTACTCGAACAGACCGCCTCGACAGACGACGACTAGCCGGTCTCGCTTGGCGTCGTGTGTCAGCGCGCAAGGCCAACTGAAATTCTTCTCGGGCTTCGTGATCTTGGAACGTGTCCCGAGTTTCACGTTGAGTTCGTACAGTTCCTGATCGTCGATTCCGTAATCCTTCTTCGCAGCGGCGGCGTGGGTCACCTGACGGATGCCCTTGGGCAACTGCGTGAAGCCATCGGCGTTCGGCCCGGCTTGCGTCCACTCGCCGAACCCGCTGCTATCGCCCCGCTCATCGCTCAAGAACACGGTGCGTGTCGCGTTGAACTTGAGTTTGGGGATTTGCGCCGCAGGGGTGAGTTGGGGGAAATCCACGCTCAGCCGGTCGTCCTTCTGCACCGAGTCCACCACGATCGGCTTCTTTGGATCGAACCGGTACGTGCCTTGGAAACTCGCGATCCCCAGCTTTGTGTGATCACAGAGGGTGCGAACGAACGGACGGAACCGAGGCGCATCGATGTCATAGTACCCACAAATTGAGATCGGAAGGAGACGCTGTTTCACGCTCTCGCGAGACAGTTCCTCGATCTCAGCGCCTGGCGGCACTTTCGCGAACTGGCGCTTGGAGCCGCCCAGAATTACCTTCGTCAGTTTTGTCTTCGGCGTCGCGGTCACTTCCCACTCGATTGCCTCGGAAGCGCTGACGACGAGAACGACCTCTTTTCCCGGCCGGTCAACGGTAACGGACGCCGCGCCCGGTTGCGAATGGTCTCGCGGCGCGCCGTGCCCCTCATACAGCGCCACGACGTGCAGCTCTTTCTCCGCGGCTGGCGCGATATACGCACCCGCCAGCACGACGACCACAGCGGAAGCGGTTCGGCGGATCATGTGGGTTCCTCAGCGCGTTCGGATCTGCGTTGGCCGCCCGCGACGCCGCAAGCGGCGGGCACGTTCCGCCGTTTGCGGCGTCGCGAGCTCCGGTATTACTTCTTCAACTCGGTCTTCGTTGCCCAAGCAAGACCGTTGACCAGCAACCGAATGAAGTTCTCGTCCTTAAAGTCGTCTTGGTGCCCCAGCGAGGTGTAGAACACCCGCTGCTTATCCTTCTCGCGCGTCCACGCGACCGGCTCCGTCTCCTTGCCCATGAAGCCTTGAAGCACAACGGTGATGTCAGGCGCGACATTGGGGTTCTTGTACAAACTGCCGTTCGTCTTGAACGGTTTCACGCCTTTCAGGATCGCGTGATCCTTTTGCTTCTCAATCAGATTCACCTCGGCCACGCCGGCGCCGAAGTGCCCCTTATAGTCGCCGCCGAACACGTCCTTGTCCACCTCGAGCCACTTCTGGAACCCGTGGCTCGCGGTGCGGATGCCGACGATTGGCTTGCCCGATTTGACGTACTTCTTCACCAACTCTAACGAATCGCCCTCGATCTGAAGCCGCCGCGTGAAGAACACCACCACGTCGCACTTCTCCAGGTTCTCCAGGCCCACGAGCGCGGTGTCTTTCTCCGCCTTCGCGAAGATGCGAACGCACTCGACCGCGTAGTTCGCTTCGAGGTGTTTCTGGAACGCGATGAGCGAGTCGTCCGACTTGTACTCGAATGACCCAGAGACGAGCGCGACCTTCAACTTTTTCACTTCTTTCTCCCCCTTCCCTTTCGGGAGCGGGGTTGGTGAGGTAGGTTGCTTCGCGTCGCTCGCGAGGTACGCGAACAGGTCCGCGATCTGCGGTTCCGTGAGCGTGTCGAGCATCTTCTCCGGCATCAGCGACACCGGCGACGGCTTTAAATCGGCGATGTCGGCCTTCGCGATGGTCGTCTTCACGACCTGATCGTTCACGACGTTGGTGAGCGTGATTGATTCGCCGGTCTCCGTGACGATGCCGGACAGCTTGCGGTCGTCCTTCGTCAGCACGCTGTGAACCACGAACTCCGGGCGAATGTAACCCGAGGGGTCAACGATCTGCGCGAGCATGTAACCGCGGTTCTTGCGGTCCGCGGTGGTGAGGTCCGCGCCGACCTTGCCGCCTTCGCCGTGCAGTTGGTGACACACGGCACAGTGCTTTGTGAACAGCACTTTCCCGCGAGTCGCGTCGCCCAGACCCGCGCGCCCGAGCGAGACGTTCAGCCAGGTGATGCGCGCTTGCTTCTCGCCAGCGGTTGCCGGCGCGAGTTTGCCGAAGTGCTTCTCCACCAGCGCCGTCACGTCCTTGTCGGCGAGAATCGTCGCGGTGCGGGCGTTGTCGACGGTCACGTCGGACTTCGGGAATTTGCCCGCGTCGAGTTGCTTCAGGAGCATCAGTGCCCACGCCGGTCGCGAGAACATGAATTGCACAGTCTTCTTCTTCACCGCAGGGGAGAAGGTGGAATAGCGTGCGAGGATCTTCTCGCCGACCGACGGATCGTCGAATGCTTCGAGTCCGCCGACCAGCGCGGATCGGACGGCGTCGGTTTTTGCGATTGCGATTTGTTCGAGGAACAGGTCTTCGGCTCGCGGGTCGCGTACCTGACGCAACAAATCGATGGCCTTCAGACGCGTGGCTTCGGCGGCCTTCTCGTCGGCAACGATCTCGCGCAAAGCAGCGCGAGCGGGAACGTCCTTCATGCGCGCGAGCACTTCGAGCACGAGCAGGTCGTTCGGCTTATGCTTCCGCAGTTCGGCGAGCGGGAATCGCAGGGCCGGGAGCACCGCTTCCACTGGGTGCGCCTGCAACGCGGTGGAGATACCGCGCAACACCGGGGCAACGTCGGCCTTCGCACTCGTGGTCAACTCGAAGAGCGTGCCGATGCGCTCGCGCCCACGCGTGATGTTCCCAGACATGAGCCGGCGCGCGACGCGCTCGTTGAAGAAGTCTTGCAACTTCTCGTTGGGCGGGGCTGGGTACGGGAACCGCACCGTGCCGGTCACATCACGGCGGTTGCAGTCCTCCAACGCCCACCACAGAAGTAGCGGCAATTGTGAGTCGTCGCTCACTGTCGCGTTGTCCATCAACGAAGAGGCGAGGTCATATTCCTGTTGCGGGTTGAATCGCCTCGCGGTGCAGGCGATCTGCGCCACTACCGCGAAGCTCTTCTCGGTAGCAGCGATCCGCACGAAGGCGTTTTGGGTCGGTTCAGAGACCTTCTCTTCGTCACCGATAAGCCGGATCATCCACGCCCGGACGTACTCGTTCGGGTGATCCCCGACGTTGTCGAAGTCGCGTTCCATCCACCCGCCGGACGACGCGAGCGTCCAGAGCGATTCGAGTGCGAGTTGCCCCTTCTCGGTCAGAAGCCACTTGCGCAGTTTGGGGTGAACGCTTGCATCGTTGCGTTCCACGATAAGCCGGCGCGCCTCGGTCCGCCACCACTTGTTCGGGTGTTTCAGCAACTCCGCAAGCTCCGTGGTGGTCTTCTTCCGCAGGTCGAACGGTTCTTGTTTTGGCGTCCCCTTGTACTCGATCCGGTAGATGCGGCCATTTGTCTTGTCCCAGTTATCGACCGGGTCGAGGTGCGCGGCGCGCCGGTCGTAGAAGTCGACGACGTAAATGCACCCATCCGGGCCCAGAAGGCAATCGATGGGGCGGAAGTGTGTGTCGGTCGTGGTCATCAGCTCGCCGCCGTGACTCGCCCGGAATGAAGACTTGTGCGGTTCGAGTTTGTGCCAGTTGATCGCGTTGGAAAGGAGATTCGCGGCGATGTACTGCCCGCGATACTGCTCCGGGTACACGTCGGCATCGTAGAGGACTCCGCCGCAGGTGACGTGCCCGCCCTTGAAGCCCGTATACGGGATGTGCTCGAAGTAGCCGTAGGTGTACGGGTTGTGCAGTGGGCCGTGCTTGCTGAAGCCCTTCACATAGTACGCGCCCTGCATCTGGTGAAGGCATGCGAACCCGCCCCAGTTCGTCCCAGCGATGGCTTGCCCGTTCTTGTCGAAGTCTAACCCATACGTGTTGCCGCCGCCTTCGCTAAACAACTCGAACCGCTTCGTCCTGGGGTGGTAGCGCCACAGACCTTGTTGGAACTCGATCGCGGGGTCGTCCTTTTTGCCCGCAGGATTCGCGATCTTACACGTACTGGTGCTGCCGGCAGCACCGTAGAGCCAGCCGTCCGGTCCCCACTGAAGCGAGTTCGCGAGCGAGTGCGTGTCGTCCATGCCGAAGCCAGAGAGCAGCACCTCGGGGTCGCCGTCCGGCACGTCGTCTTCGTCCTTGTCGGCGTAGAAGAGAAGATACGGCGGTTGGACGACGTACACGCCGCCATTGCCGATGCAGAAGCCGCTCGCGATGTTCAAACCCGTGACGAAGTCCTTCGACTTGCGGAACACACCGTTCTCGTCTGGGTCGTAGCAGATCGTGAGGCGGTCCAGCCCCTTCGGGCCTTTGGGCGGCGCTTCGGGCACCTTGTCCCAGATGGTGCGTAGGTACTGATCCTGCTTCACGGCCTTCAGCCCCGCGTAGTTTGGGTACTGGAGGTACTGAAGCACCCACAGGCGGCCGCGCGCGTCGAAGCTCATGCTCACGGGTTGCCGGATCATCGGGTCCGAAGCAACGGTCCGCACGCTGAAGCCGTCGGGGAGTTTGAACTTCTTGACCGATTCTTCTGGTGACAAGCCCTCGGCGGCAGCGCACGACGCGCCAACGAACAGCGCGCAAAAGGAGAGTAGCAATCGCATGGGTGGGACTCCGTGAATGCGTTAGTTGTTGAGGATGCGGCAACGCGACCCAGATTGCAAGGTTCTCTGTTGCCGAACAGCGGTTGTTACCCGATGCTTCACCACATCCTTACCTGTTGGACCGCACGAAATGAGCCTCCCAACCGTCACGTCTCGTGGTCGCAACCTCGCGCTCCTCGCCGCACTATTGGGCTGGATGTTCGACGGAATGGAGATGGGCCTGTTCCCGCTCGTCGGCAAGGACGCGCTGGGCGAATGGCTCCGCGACCCTTCCGACCCCGCAAAGACCAAAGCGGAGGTCGATAAGTGGTTCGGGATCGTGCTCGCGTGCTTCCTCGTCGGTGCCGCGACCGGTGGTGTACTGTTCGGCTGGATTGGCGATAAGATCGGCCGCGTTCGGGCGATGACCGTGAGCATCCTGCTGTATTCACTGTGTAGTGGGCTTTCGGCCGCGTCGCAGTCGCCGGAGCAACTCGCGGTGCTGCGGGTCCTCGGCGCGCTGGGCATGGGTGGCGAGTGGGCGCTCGGCGTCGCGCTCGTGATGGAGTTGTGGCCGGGTGCGTCGCGTGCGCTAATGGCCGGCTTGATCGGCGCGTTCGGGAATCTCGGCTACCTGATCTGCGCGTGCATCGCATTCGGCCTCAGCCCAAACCGCACCGCGCCCGCGGAGATTCAAGGGTGGCTCACGACGATCGGAATGCCGACCGATTGGGCCGCGGCGCTGACCGCGAACAACAACTGGCGACTGCTAATGCTCGTCGGCGCGCTCCCGGCCCTCCTCACGATGGTCATCAGACTCTTCGTTCCGGAGTCCGAGAAGTGGACTCACCAGAAGAACGCAGGGCGGGCCGCTTTCTGGTCTGAACGCGATCTGTTGGGCGTTCTGGTCGGCACCTCCGCCGCGGGCGGGGTGATCGTGCTGTGGGCCGTGAAAGATCTCCCGCTCGCGGTCCGCATCGCCGGTTCGCTCGTGGGGTTGGTGGTAGTAGTTCTCGGCTACCTCTACCCCGCTCGCGGCTACCTCGCGCGGAGTGGGCTTTCCCACGAATCCCGTTCACTCACACTCCGGCGAATGCTCCTTGCCGCGGGTTTGAGTGGCGTGCCGTTGCTCGGCACTTGGGCCGGGTTGATGTGGATGTATCAGTGGGTGGGCGACCTGCCCGGCGGAAAGTCTCCAGACGCGCGGGCATGGCTCCAGATGTCGTCAGCCGTTGGCGCGGCCGTCGGGTGCCTTGTCGGCGCGTTGTTGTGCGCGCCACTGGGTCGACGGCCGATTTACGCGGCGCTCTGCGTGCTTTCGATGATCGCCATGGTCGCGTTCTATCAACAGGGCCGGTTCTACGAAGGTGGCAAGCCACCATTCGACTGGGTGTTCGTACTGTTCGCGGGCGTGCTGGGAATGATTTCGGCGGCCTTCTACGGCTGGCTCCCGCTGTATCTGCCGGAACTATTCCCAACTGCGGTGCGGGCGACCGGTCAGGGGTTCGGGTTCAACTTCGGGCGTATCATCGCCGCCGCGGGCAACCTACAGATGGTGAACCTGCTCGCGTACTTCGACAAAGACTACTCACGCGCATGCGCGATCGTCGCGGGTGTGTATGTGGTTGGGCTGGTGCTGATCGCGTTCGCACCCGAAACGAAGGGAAAACCGCTCCCGGAGTGAGCGGGACGGGAAACGAAATCAGCCACGGATAAACACAGATCCAGATCAAACCAGAGTTCTCACGCTCAGCTCTGCTGGTCTGTTCCGTGTTATCTGTGTTTATCCGTGGCCACTACTCCCTTGAATCTCAGATGAGTACTTTGCCGGCGCGCTGGCAACCGCAGGCGTTGCATATCGGGCACACACGCCACTTGTACGCCTTCTCGCTGCACGTTGGGCACTCGTCGCTGAACCGCTCATCGACAGCCGTTTTGCACCGCCAGCAGTGATCGAGTTTGTCGCCCTTTCGCTTGGCTTTCTTGGTGTGGGCCGTCTTCGGTTTATGCGCCGCGAGCCGCTCGCCCAGGTAACCGCGAAGCACGTTTGCATAGCGCACGTCTTCCGCCGAGAATGCGCCCTTGCTCTCCGCGTACAGTGTGTTCAGGTGGCTGATCGCTTTTGCAGCCTCGTCCGCGACATCGGCGGACCCGCGTGACTTGACGACGACGACGCGAAGGCGTTCGATTGCGGTCTCGACGCGGCGCTGCTGCTTCTCGGCTGCTGGGAGCGTGGCGTTTGGCATTGGGTACTCGGATTGGTGCATCGCTTTGGTGTGGAGAACGCACTGTGATTGTACCCAAACCGCGTGACTGTTTCCGCCCCTAATCTGGCGAAACG
>SXID01000106.1 GCA_005772955.1 Planctomycetia bacterium | reverse complement strand
GGCCGCGCTCCGCTGCGCGTCGCGGCTACGCGAGGTAGTGTTACTTCCCACCCACCACAGCGACCCGCGCCGGGGACTTGTCCACGTCTTCCAATTCGACGCGCACGTCGTCGGTACGCTTCGAGCGATCGATGAGGATCGTCACCGTCTGCATGCCGGCCTTCAGGTCGAGAACCGTTTCGAGCTTCGGGTCAATGGGCGTATTGCCGACGTAAACCGTCAGCCCCGCGACGGCGTTGAACTTGATCTTCGCGGCGCCTGCGGTGGTCACGTCGAGTTGGAAGCGAAGTACGGTTTGTGCCGCGGTGTCGTTCCACACGGTGAACTTCGGTTGCTCCGCGAGCGGCAGATCGCCGGACACCTTCGAGTACGCTTGGGACCATGTGAACGGGTTGTCGGCTTCCGCGGCGGCACTCACACGACCGCGCCGGAACAAGTTCAGATTCGCAGTGGTCGGGTCGATCACCTGCCAGCGCCGAACCACACGCGCCTTGCTTGGTGCGTAGTTCCCGCCGACCTTGCCCAGTTCCGACATGAACTTCACTAAGTCCGCGAAGTCTTGCTTCGTGAGCTGGTCCGTCAACCCTTCGGGCATCAGCGACTTCGTGGACTTCGTGCGCTCCGCGATGTCCTTGAGCGGGATCGTGATTTCCTTGTCTTCGGCCGTGCGAAGCACCAGCACGCCGTTTGCCTCGCTGACCTTGATGCCTTGAAGCACCTTGTCGTCGGTGGTGATGACGCGGGTCACGTCGAACCCTTCCTTGATCGCCTTGTGCGGGAGCAAGAACGAATCGACAAGGTAATCGACTTGTGCGCTAGCGCCGATCGAGGTCATGTCCGGGCCGACTTGACCGCCGGCGCCCGCGTAGGCGTGGCACGCGATGCACTGCAGTTCCTTGCGGCGGTACACGAGTTCGCCGCGGGCCGCGTCACCTATCTTGAGCGCGTCGGCCGCGAGCGACTTCACTTCGGCTTCGGTGGGCGGCTTCCGCGCCGCCGCGAGATCACCCGCTTTCGTGAGCGCCGCGGTGAGGCCGTCGGCCGGTTGGCCCGTGGCGCGAATCGCTTTCAGGCCGATCTTCGCGACATCAGGCGATTGGAACCTCTTCCCGTCGATTGCTCTCGCCAATGCTTCCGGGCCGCCCTTGCGGTTGATGATCGCCGCAAACAGGTCCGCGAGTTCCGGGTCGGCCTTCTTCGTGTACGCGACGAACCGGCCGGCGTGATCGACCGCCGCGGGCAGATCGATGGACGCGAGCGCGATGATTGCGACCCGGCACACCTCGTCCGGGTGTTCCGCGTCGCACATCTTCGAGATGAGCTTCTTGGCGTCCGCGTCGCCAAACAACGCGAGCGATTCGAGAGCCGCTCCGCGTTCGTCCGCGGGGATGCTGGCCTTGGTGGTAGCGAGCGTCTCGACAACCACACGCAGTTCTTTGAGCTTCCACAAGCCAACGATCCGCATCGCCGGATGCCGGACCGCGGCGGCTTTGTCGGTGGACAGCGACTCCAGGCCGTTCGCCTGCTTCGGTGGTAGAACCTTGCGCGTGCGGATCGCGTCTTCGACCGCTTGCGTGAGTTCGGCCCGTTGCGCCACGGGAATGCCCGCGTCGCGACCGACGTAGCCTAGTACCTTCGCCAACTCTTCCGGCCCGCCGATCTGCGCGAGCAGTAGATACAGTCCCTGAACGTTCTCCTTCGGCACCTTCCCGCCGTCGATGAGCGCGAGAACGGGCTTCACGGTGTCCTTGTTGCCGATCGCGTTGAGCGCGAACGCGAGCTTCTTCGCGTCGCCGCCGAACGTGAGCTTGCCTGCCTGGAACTCCGGCAGCCAGTACGGTTCGAGTTCGCGAATCGTGAGCCACAGCGCGTAGTCGAGCGTGCGGTCCATTGGCTTGTCGAGCGCTTTGAGAGCGGTTTCAGCGGCTACTGCGGTCTTGACCTGCGCCAGCGCGCGGACCGCTTCGAGCCGGGCACGGGGAGTTTCGTCGTTCACCATCGCCGGCCAGTCGGCTTTGCGCGGCGTACTATCACGCAACTCGTCGCTGAAGATACGGACGGCAGCGACACGAACGGCCGGGTCTTTCGCGCGAAGGAGCTTCTCGCGCGTATCGTGGTACAGCACACCGGCCGCATACGCGACCCAAGCCGTTTCTAACATGTGGCGCTCGTAAGCCGGGTCTTTCGCGTCCAACCCATTCACCCACTTGTTCAACTCCGGCAGCACCTTCTCCGCGCCGCGTTCCTTCAACACGCGTTTGGCTTGTTGGCGCGTCCATTGTTCCGGTGCCTTCAGGTGTTCCAGCAGTTCGGCCACGGTCGCGTCCACGAGCTTCGGCGGCTTCACGAGCGCACGCCCTTTAGCGGTCACGCGCCAGATGCGGCCGTGCGTCTTGTCGCGCCGCGGGTCGCGGAAGTCCACTTCGCCGTGCTGAATGATCGGGTTGTACCAGTCCGCGATGTACAACGCACCGTCCGGTCCCATCTTCACGTCGATCGGCCGGAACGCCGGGTGGTTGCTCTTGATTACTTCCGTCATCTCTCGCGCGGCGAACGTGCTGCCGTCGTCCTTCAGTTTGAACCTACAGACGCGGTGACCGCGGAAGTCGTTGGTGATGACGTCGCCCTGCCAGTCGTCCGGGAAGTGCCGTCCGCTGATCACTTCGAGACCGCAGAACTTCGGTGACCCGGGGTTCATGCCGTGCAGCACCCGTTGCGCGTGCGGTCCTTGTGAGGTGAGGTAGTAGCCGCCGGGGATCGCGTGGTTGATGCCTTCGCCACCGGCCCCGTCGGTGACTAACGACTGGCCGTACTTGTCGAACGCATGGCCCCAACTGTTCACCCACCCGCGCGCGAAGATGTCGAGCTGCGTGTTGTCCGGGTTGAACCGCCAGATGCCGCCCGCGTTGAGGCGCTTCACGCCGGTCGGAGTTTCGACGTGACTGTGAATGTAAATCGACTGGTTGAAGTACAGCCGGCAATCCGGTCCCCAGCGAAACGTGTGGATGATGTGGTGCGTGTCTTCCGTACCGAATCCGCTCAGCACTACGCGGCGCTTGTCGGCCTTGCCGCCGGGGTTGTTCGCGCTCAGGTGGACGATCTCAGTGCTGTTCGCGACGTACACGCCGCCATCACCCGGTTCGAGGCCGGTGGGGATCAGTAGCCCGTCCGCGAACACGGTGGTCTTGTCGGCCTTACCCGCGCCCTTCGTATCTTCGAGAATGATGATCTTGTCGTTGGCTTTCTCGCCGGGTTTGATCTGCGGGTAGTGCTCGCTCGACGCGACCCACAGCCGCCCTTGCGGGTCGAAGTTCATCTGAATCGGCTTCGCGAGCAGCGGGTCAGCGGCCCAGAGCGTGACCTCGAAGCCGGGCGCGACCGTGAACGTCTTGCGCTCCAGTTCCGGGTCTGGGTCCGGCACTGTCGCCTTCGGCTGCGCGAACGCGAGCGACGGCGAGAGCGCGAACAGCAATGCGAATGTGTAGTGGTGCATGTGGAGGGTGGGTGTTTGGGTGCGGGGGAAGAAACCTACCCCCCAGCCCCCTCCCCGCAGGGAAGGGGAGCAAGACCTGTCGGCTTCGTCTTGCTTCCCTTCCCTGCAGGGAGGGGGCTGGGGGGTAGGTCATTTAAGACCCTTGCGAATCTTGACGATCGCGTCCTCGGCCTTCTCGATGAACGGGTCGAACTCGGCGGCCTCCTTCGCGTTCTTCCCCTGTTCGTGCTTGCGGAACCCAGTCAGGTACGTCTCGTTCTGCGGGCGCCACTTGTTGAAGAACTGCTCGTTTTTCGCGATCACAATTCGGCGAAGTTGCTCGAACTGTTCGCTCCCCCTCGGGTCGGACAGGCCGAGCGATGCGAGTAAGAGGGGCGTCGCGGTGCTGTAGCCAATCTCGTTCGGGTGTATCCCGTTATCGGTGTACGGGCCGGATCCACGGAAACCAAACAGGTCGGCGAAGCGTGCGCCGCGTTTCTCGGCAATCGCCTTGATTGCGTCGCTGTAGAGCGCGAGGTTCGCGTTCGCCGGCTTCGGGTCCGGTAACGAAGCCGCTTTTTCAAACGGCAACGGCGAGAACAATACCACCCGCGCACCCGTAGGCTTGAACGCGTCGAGCAACTTCTCCAGCCCCTTCTCGAACTTCGGCAGCCCCTCTTTCCCCTCGAACGACTCGTTCGTGCCGTAGCTCACGAAGATTACCGTTGGCTTGAGGGCCAGCGTTTGATCCACGAGTTGCTTGAAACACTTCTCGGGGTTGCTGAAGTCGAACCGGCCGCGGGACTCGGCGTGGACCGTGTCGCCGCTCCAGCCGAGGTTGCGGAACGTGATATTCTTGTCCGGGTTCGCGGCGATCAGTGCGGTTTCCCAGTGGCCAAACTTTTGTTCGCGCTCGACGAGCGTGCTCCCGATCCACACGACGCGGTCGCCGTCCTTGAACTCGAAGGGCTTAACGGGTTCTGCAGCGACCAACAGGGCAAACGCGGCGGAGAGGAGCATTTTTTGGGTTCCTCGCTAATTGGGGTTGAGGTTCAGGGTATGCGAACGCCTCACAGAAACCCACCCCCTCAGGTACGCCGCTCGCGGCATGCCAGTCGCGAAGGTTCAATCTGCACCACTGGTTGGATCGAACGCACGCGCCACGCGCACCATCACGCCTGAGAACACTCCCAGACCGGACAAGATCACCAGCGCAGAGATCGTACCGGGTTGACCCAAGAACGCGAGCAGTTCCAGCGACCACACGACCTTTGGCGGTTTCGGAGCGTCGCGACGGTCGAGCAGCGCCATCTCGTCGGCCCGGGGCTTCATCACCTCCGCCGGGATGCGTTCCTCGTCCTTGACCTCTGACGGGTTCACACCGTAAGGCGTCGCGTCGTCGTCCTCGTCGGTCCACGTGCGGGCACTGTCGAGCGGGTGGTCGGACTTTGCACGCTTTCGTTGTGTGGCGGGTTCGGCTACGGGTCGGGGACTGGCTTCCAGCGGAGATGGCTCGTCGTCGACAATCTGCGCTTTCACGCGCTTCTTCGGCGCGGGCGAGTCGTCTGCGATCAACACGTTGTAGCCCATCAGTTCACCATCGAGTGGCGTGTTGATCGGCGTCGGGTCGTACGATTCCACCGGCTCCGATGGCGGGTCGATACTCGCGGGCGGGGTCGCATCAAACGGCTTCGGCTTCTTCTTCTTCCGCTTGAGGAGGTTCTTCGTGAACATCAGTGCGAACGCGAGTCGGCCGAGCAACCTCGCGTAGAGCAACGCCGCAAACACCACGAGCGGCACGCCAACGAATAGCATCGGCCAGTTGCCAACGGTGAGAAACGCCCACTTGAACGCGACCCCGAAAAGCGCGAAAACCGGCAACGTAAGCACGAAGAACGTGATCGTCACAAAGGGCTTTTGCACGAGCCGGGTGAACACGTCCAGGTTCATCGGAACCCACACGCTCGACGCGCTCAGAGACGACAACTGACTGACCGGGTACAGCACCCACATCACCAGCAACGGCACCGCGAGTCTCAGCCACGCGGCATCGGCTCCGGTCGCGAATGCTCTCCCGATGAAGTACGCCGGGCCGGCCCACACGCCGATCAGCCACGCGAGGTAGAATACCTTCGTGAAGTTGTCGGTAACCGGTTCGCTCTGCCAGGGGATCTCTTTCGCCCCGGCCGCGGTGTCTTCGAGGACTGTGAGGTAGTAGTGCGATGCGAACAGCAGGAACACGAACCCGAAGATCACGCTCCCGACCAGCGCCGGCACGAAGATTAAGGCGTCGAGATTCATACCGTGCACGCGCGTACGGAGTTGGGAGCGGCGATCCTTCGGGTCGCACGCGAAACGACAACGGGAGAGGTTCGTTTCACACCATCGCCAGTTCCAGACTCAACTTCTTCGCATCGGCGGCGAGTTTGCGAACGTCCTGCGTAATCCGCATCGAGCAGAACTTCGGACCGCACATCGAACAGAACTTCGCGCTCTTGAACACATCTTGAGGCAATGTTTCGTCGTGCATCTTCCGCGCGGTTTCGGGGTCGAGCGACAGCGCAAACTGCTGGTTCCAGTCGAACTCGAAACGCGCTTTCGAGAGCGCGTTGTCGCGATCACGCACGTTCTTCCGGCCGCGAGCGATGTCGCCGGCGTGCGCTGCGATCTTGTAGGCGATCACGCCCTGTCGCACGTCGTCCTTGTTCGGAAGGCCCAGGTGTTCCTTGGGTGTGACGTAGCACAGCATGCTCGCGCCCGCTTCCGCCGCGAGCGCCGCGCCGATTGCACTCGTGATGTGGTCGTAACCGGGCGCGATGTCAGTCACGAGCGGCCCTAGCACGTAGAACGGCGCGTCGTGACAGTACTCGCGTTCCTTCTCGATGTTCATTTTCACGAGGTGCATAGGGATGTGCCCCGGTCCCTCGATCATCACCTGACAGCCCATCTCCCATGCCTGCAACGTGAGATCGCCAAGCGTCTTGAGTTCAGAGAACTGTGCTTTGTCGTTCGCGTCCGCGATGCTGCCGGGGCGGAGGCCGTCGCCGAGCGAGTAGGTCACGTCGTACTTCCGCATGATCTCGCACAGTTCGCCGAAGTGTGTGAACCACGGGTTCTGCTGGTGATGTGCGACCATCCAACCCGCCATCAGCGAACCGCCGCGACTCACGATGCCGGTCACGCGATCGCTCGTGAGCGCCACGTATTCGAGCAGCACGCCGGCGTGGATTGTCATGTAGTCCACGCCCTGCTTCGCCTGGTGCTCCACCATGTCGAGCAACATGCGCGGCGTGATGTCTCGCGGGTCTTTCACGTTCTGAATGATCTGGTACGCCGGCACGGTGCCAATCGGCACTGGCGATGCCTCGATGATCGCCTGGCGGATGCCGTCGATGTTGCCGCCGGTCGAAAGGTCCATCACAGTGTCGGAACCGAGTTCGACCGCGGTGCGGAGCTTTTCGAGTTCATCGTCCGCCTTGCCGGTCACGGCAGAGTTGCCGATGTTCGCGTTGATCTTACACTTCGACGCCACACCGATGCACATCGGTTGCAACTTCTTCGCGAGGTGAACGACGTTTGCGGGGATGACCATCCGACCGCGCGCGACCTCGGACCGGATCAACTCCGGTTGAAGGTCTTCCCGCTTCGCGACGAACTCCATCTCCGGCGTAACGATGCCCTTGCGGGCCGATTCGAGCTGAGTCATGGGAACTCGCAGGATGTGTCTCGGCCGACTGATCGCAGTCAGCCGGCGCAGGGGTCGCCTTCTTGAACGGCACTACCCGCCCAAGTTCTGAGGGTGTGTTCTCAGCCCGCGCAGACAACGCGAGCACCCCTGGCGATAGTTCCGTTGTACGCGGGCGCGGCAACCCTTCAATGAGAACGACCCCGCGATGCGATGCATCGCGGGGTCGCGCCGGGGCGTCCCCCAAACACCCCGACTTCGGCTCAGCCCGCGACGCCGCACGCGGCGAAGCGGAGATCAGTACCGGATTCCCGTGGTGAACTGGACATTGATGTTGTGCAGGTTTCCTTGAAGCGGCGGTACCAGATTCGTCCAGTCATGGCCGTACTCGACCCTGATCCCGTTCATCCACACCCACGCGCCCATTGGCACGTCGCAGGTCGTGTGCGCCCCAACTGTGATCCCGTGGAACACGTTCTGCCGGCGTGCATACCCATTCGTCTCGTCGAGCGGCACGACGTCCACGTGCGAGGTGCCGTACCGACCGCCGACCCAGCCGCCAACGCGCCAGTTCGTACCCGTCATCGTTCCAGTGTCCCCGGCGCCCAACAGCCACACGTCGCGGCCGATAGCAAAGTTGAAGCTCGACCGGTGGATCCCGCGAACCGCGCTGAACACGAACCGATCCGGTTGTACCTGGAACCCGCCGTTCACTTGGTTCTGCACTGGCGCCGATCGCAGGAACAGGAACGTCGGCTCTCCCTCGCCGCGTCCGCGGTTGTAGGTGTAACTTCCGCCGAAATCAACCGTCCACGCTGCGGTGTGGCTCGCGTCGAAGAACAGCGTGTGAACCCCTCCCCCGACCGTCCACCCGATCGAGTTCAGCCGGTCCGCAAGCCCGTTGCCGAGCGTGAAGTTCAGGCCCGCGTAACTGTATAGTTCGTAGCTCACGCGACCGTCGCGGCCCAGCGGCCCACAGCAGCCGGGGCCGTCGGTGTAGTACGGGCTGGGGTAACTCCCCGGCGGGTGGCCGCCTTGCACGGGTTGCCCCATCAGCGTCCCCATCGGGTCCGCGCCACCGGGGCCGGGCGCACCAGGCACGCGCAGTTCCTCAAGACTTGTGATCGCCACCGTCGGACGCCCGGTCGGCAGGGGCGGCACTGCAGTCGCTGGTTCTTCAGCCGCCACAGGCCGCACCGACGGAACCAGATCGGAATAGTCCATCCCCGCCCCGCCGCGCGGTTGCGCGAGCGCCAGTCCGACGCCCAGCACTACCACGAATCCGGGAAGAAGGAATCGCGTGATACTCATGCGCCCCTCGCCCGGCCACCGCGAACATCGCCACGCGACAGCCGTAAACAGTTCGATCCCGATCCACGTCGCTGCTTTAATCGTCCACGGGCGCGGCAAACTTTAACGCTTGTCGCGATTGTTCCGATTACGCCATGCGCCGGCGACCTAACCGGGTTTGGAGCAACGCGGTACACGCGATATAAGTGATTGGGAGAAGTTACGAACCCTGGGAAGGCCAATGGACCCGATCGAACTGCGCGACCTCGACGCGGCCCGCCGCTACATCCTCGACGGGTTGCTGCTTCAGCGCGCGATCAAGCCCACCGCGAACACCGTCAAGCGTGCCCTCGAATGGGCAATGGAGATCGCATCCAGCGGGCACCCCCTCCCGCCAACCGGGTTCGTCGCGGACGTGGGCAACGTCGCGCTGGGCGTGGACGCCGAGCAGCGCGTGCGGGAGGCGCATCCGGTCCCCGGTTGGCCGCCCGCGCTCGGCCGCAGTTACGAGGATCACGTACTCGGCAAACTCTACGCGGACTGGACCTTCGAGCGCGCCGGTGACGCACTACGGAAGTACAAGGACAAGGACCGCGTTCGCGGCTTGGCGTACATCGTGAACCAGATTCGCGAGCGCGCGGGCATTTCCGGCGTGCTGCTCCCGCCCGCGGTGATACGCGCCCTGCAAACCACCAACCCCGACGAGGTCATTCAGACTGGCTACGACGGCCTCGTGCGCGACGGGCCTTCCCCGCTGCTCGTGCAGATGTACGAATCGCTGGTCTCCGCCGGGCGCCGGATCGCGGAGGTACTCGCACCCGAAGACGTGATCGCACTCGAACAAGGCACAGCGATCGCGGACATGGGTCAGTACGTCGCGCACCGGCAAATTCTGCAAACAACCGCGCGCCTCGAATCGAAGCTCCCGGGGCGCCCGGTGAAGCCGCTTAGCGGTCGCAAGGAAGTTCCCACCCGAGTGCTCGACGAGGACCAGTACCCCGTAGGCGGCTACACGTCGATTTCCTCACGCGGCTCGATCGAGAGCCTGTTGCACTCGCAACTCGCGTACATGGAAGACGAAACCCCGGACCTGTTCGACATGAAGTTCGTGCGCGACGAACTCTTCTATTACTCGCGCGACGAGAACCAGTTCCTGCGTCGGCGCCGGGCATTCGTGTTCGTGCTGTTCCCGGATCTGCTCGCGGCACGCTTCAAAGACGCGGAACTGCCGTGTCAGCGCATCGTGCTGATTCAGTCCACGATCCTCGCACTCGTCCGAAAACTCACCGACTGGTTAAGCACCGACGCGATCCGGTTCGAGGTGCTGTTCGTGCAGGATGGTGGCAAGAACCCGCTGGCGGAAGAGGCGGCGTTGCTGAAACTGCTGCTCCGCGAGCCGATCGAGCGCGGCGACGGCGAGGTTCTGGACGTGCCCGACCACGACGCGGTTCTGACGCACCTGAACCGCCTCACGCGGATGGCGCAGGTTCACTGTCTAGTATCCGCAACCGAGCCGTTCGATATGGATTTAGACAACGTGGTCGTTACCGAGCTGATTGTGTCCGGTCCGCGCCCGGAGATCGGCGGCGGCGACGGAACGGTCGCATCGCTCGACGGCGAAGAACCGTTCGACGTGTGGCAGGAGAGCGTGTTGCGCGTACTGCAATTGTGGGTGTGAGTTTTGTAGGGTGGGTCGAGGCTCGCGAGCGAGCCGAAGGCCCACCACCCACGTATAAGTTCAGTGGTGGGCCTTCGATTCGCATACGCGAATCTTGACCCACCCTACAATACTGCGAACCGCCAACCTAGTCTCGGCGTATGGCGGGTACGCTCCGTTCGCACAGACAAATCGGGCCCCGCGCATGTTTTCGACGCTGCTCAACGACCCGACCGTGCTGCTGGCCGGCATTGTACTCGCCACCGTGCAGTTCATCGCTGCCCTGCCCTGGCTGTTCGCCATCGACCCGAAAGGCGTCAAGGAGGCTGGGGCCAGCCCACTTTCCCTGGGGTACGTCCTTATTGGGCTTTTCGTCGTCGGGGTCGGCGTGGCCGCTTTCCTTGGTTACAAGGGTGACACGACAACCCTCACCTGGTACGGCCGCTACATCTACGGCGCCATCCTCCACCTGCAACTCATCATCGACGTGTTCCTTCTCCTGCCGCAATTCGTAATGATCGTGTGGCCGAAGGGCGGCGTGGTCGCGTTCGCCGCGTTCCGCGAGAGCTGCCGTCAGCCCATGTTCTGGCTCATCGTCGGAGCCGCCAACACCGCCATCTGGGTCTCCGTAGCGATCCCGTACTTCACGTTCGGTGACGACTACAAGATGATGAAACAGATCGGTTTCGACATGGTCATGCTGGCCGCGAGCCTCTTCGGAGTCCTGGCCGCGAGTATGTCGATTAGCGAAGAAATCGAGGGCCGCACGGCCGTCACGCTCATGAGCAAACCGGTGAACCGGCGGCAGTTCCTTATCGGCAAGTTCCTGGGCATCCTGATGGCCTGCATGGTCATGTCGATGCTGCTCGGCTGGACCCTGACCGACGCGCTGCGAGCAATGCGCGAGTTCGACCCGATCAACAACACCGCGGACCCGACAGACCCGATCAGCGGGAGTACGGACAAACTCGTGGACCCGATGACGTATCAGGCGCAGAAGACCGTGGTTCCGCCGTTCCAGAAAGTCGTGCCGAGTATGCAAGGCAAGGCCGTGGCGACCGGTGCCGGGCTGTGGTTCTCGGACGCGCTCGCGCACTCGCTCGGCATCGCACTCGGGTTCGGGCAAGTGATGATCCTCGTCGCAGTGGCGTCGGCGCTCGCGACCCGCTTGGCGTTCATAGTGAACCTCGTCATGTGCCTGCTGCTATTCCTCCTCGGCCACCTCGCGCCCGTCGTGGTACAGGAAACGCAGAGGGCGCAGGGCGGCGGTGTGGGCGTGGGCCTGGTCGGGTTCCTGGGGAAACTCTTCGACGCGCTGTTGCCGTCGCTGGAGTCCTTCAACATGAGCCGGGCCATCATCCGCGAAACCCCGCTCGACCTGTGGCAGTTCGGAGGCTACGTGCTGACCGTGACCGGTTACTCGCTCATCTATACAACGATCGCGCTCCTCCTTGGACTACTACTGTTCGAGGACCGCGACCTCGCGTGAAGTGTGCGTGCTGATCAGGCACTGAGGTTTATCAGGGGGGGCTTACGCCCCCCGCTCGCCCTGAAAAGCAATCTCGCACTCACACTTCCACCACATCTCTGCTAGGCTGGATTCCAGCGGGCGCCACGACGCGCCCCGGTCCGCCTATCCCTTCGCCGAGGGCAAACGTGGGCACCAACGCACTCGACCGAATCCGCGCCGACTTCGTCAAATCGCCGACCGCGCGCGGGGGGTCGTTCGTCAGTTCCGTCGGAGCGGCCGTCACCTACGCGCTTTTGCTCCTGCTCCTCTACTCGTTCGTGGACCTGCTCGTGTGGCGGGGCGAGATCCCGACCTATACGCAACTCTCGGCTGCACAGAAGCGTGAGTTCGCCGACGAGTGGGCTGGGCGATCGGAAACGGAACGTTCCGATGCAGTCGCACGCCTAAGCCCGGCCTACCGGGGCAAGAGGATTGAAGCCCGCAACGACGACGAACTCAGGATGCTCCCCAAATCGAAGTCTGGTGAACACCTTCACGCCGACGAATGGGAAGCCCGCTGGCAAGCTGGCGTGTACCTCGCGATACGGAACCGCGTGGACCAAGGTGCTGCTGACGTATACCTTCCGCCGCTCGAGTTGGAACGCACGGACAAGGCCGAGCGTGCTGACCCAGACGCGAAACCGCAGTATGGGCTGTTGAGTCTTGTTGTTCGCGAACGGAACCGCTGGACTGGGCCCGTCCTCGGTAGGCTCGCGATGTGGAACGGGTGGACGTGGGTGCCGGAACCGAGCGGTTCTGCGAACGTGCCCTACCTCACTGGGCTGTTGGTGCTGGCCTTCTGTCTCGCGGCTATCCGCGGCGTACTCGTGAACGCGCTGGCGTATCTCTCCGCGGCAGTAACACTCGACGCCGCTACCCGACTGAGGCGAGCCGTATACTTCCACACCTACCGGCTTGGCTCGCTCACGATGCAAACCATCGGTACGGCGGAGGCCGCGGAACTACTCACCCGACGCGTCGAAGAGGTCGGCGACGCGATCCAGGCCCAGCTCACTGCCGCGGCCCGGTACTCGCTCACGGTACTGTTCCTGATTGGGCTGATTGTGTTGGTGAACTTCTGGCTGGCCCTCAGCTTCCTCGCACTCGCGGGGTTGGTGTGGCTGATTGGCGGGCAGGTCGCGGCGCACTTCCGTCGCGAGGGACGACTCGGTGAACGTCAGGCGAGCGCTACGCTCTCGCTCCTGAAAGAAAGCATGAGCCTTTTCCGCCTCGTGAAGTGTTTCCAAATGGAGCGGTTCAACCAGACGCGAGTGGAACGTCAGTTGATCGAGTCCGGGCGTTCAAACTGGCGTCGGCTGCGCGGAACCGCAATGGCCGGGCCGCTGCTCGGCTCGGTGGTGTTGCTCACCGGGGTCGCGTTACTGTACCTGGCGGCGCGAGGCGTGCTCGCGGGCGGGTTCACAGTCGCGGGACTCGCGGTGATGGCGGTCGCGCTCGTGTCGCTCGCCGTGCCGATCGCGGCGCTGGTCGAATACGCTCAGAAGATCCGCCGCGGGCGCGAGGCGGCCGACGCACTGTTCGAGTTCCTCGACCGCAGGGGCGAGGCGACCGAGGCCTCCGACGCCGAGTTCCTACCGGGGCTGACGACCCGCGTCGAGTTCCGGCAGGTCACACTCCGCGACCCGGCGACCGGGCAGCCGATTCTGGAGAACGTGACGTTCGCGGTGCCTGCCGGCGCGAGCATTGCCATCGTGGGCCAGAACGCCGCCGAGAAGCACGCGCTGGTGTACATGATCCCGCGATTCCTCGACCCGTCGGCCGGTGAGATTCGCATCGAGGACAAAAACATCCGGTGGGTCACGCACGAGTCGCTCCGCACGCAGGTCGCCCTCGTGATGCAGGACGACCTCACGTTCACCGACACTGTGGCGAACAACATCGGCGTCGGCGACCCGGAACACAACCTCCCGCACATCATTGAATCCGCGAAACTCGCACACGCGCATCAGTTCATCGAGAAACTGCCATTCGGCTACGAAACGCTGATCGGCAACGGGGGCTACTCGCTCACGACAGGTGAACGATTCAGGATCGCGCTCGCACGTGCCCTGCTCCGCGACCCGTCCATTCTGGTGATCGAGGAACCGGTCGGACCTGTGGACGAGGACACGCTCGCGCTGCTCGACGACACCGTCGCGCGAGTGTCCGTCGGACGCACGATGATTTTCCTCGCGCAACGGCTCTCGACGTTGCGCAACGTGGACCGCGTGTTCCTGCTGAAGGACGGGCACATCGCTGCGTCCGGGGCACACAGCGATCTGTGGAAGAACAACGGCAACTACCGCCGGCTCCAGATTCTCGCCGACGCGACCGCGACCGAACACCCCGTGCTGAAGGACACCGAGAAATGACGGACTACCAGACGGAACTGGTCGCCGCGCGCGAAGCCGCGGCGCGCGCGAGTGATTTGTTGTGCCACGCGTACGAGTCGTTCGTCGCGATCCCCGATGCCCCAGTCACGATCAGCACGCACGCGGACAAGGCGTCGCAGGAGTTAATCCTTGGGTTCCTGCACGACCTGTTCCCGGCCGACGCGCTGTGCGCCGAAGAATCCACGCCGGCTTTCGATGCACTCCCCAAGACCGGCCGCCGCGCGTGGGTCGTTGATCCGATCGACGGCACTCGCGGCTTCGCCAAGAAGGTCGGTCAGTTCTCGGTGATGATCGGGTTCCTCGTGGACGGCCACCCGGTCGTCGGCGTCGTCACGGAACCCGCGCAACACCGGACGACGTTCGCGTCGCTCGGGGGCGGATGCTGGACGCACACAGCTGCCGCGGAGCCGTCACGATGTACCGTGTCCGTTCGCGGCTTCAATGAGTTGGTACTTGCGCAGAGCTGGTCGAAGACGGGCATGTCGCCGAAGCCAGTGCAGGCGCTGACGCCGGTTCGCGTGATCGAAACGTATTCGGGCGGGGTGAAACTCGCGCACGTCGCGCGTGGTGAGGCCGACGTGTACGCAAACACCTACGAAGCATTCGCGGACTGGGACATCTGCGCCGGGCACCTGCTCGTGACCGAGGCCGGCGGCACCGTCACCGACCTTCGCGGGAACGCGATCGCGTATCAGGGCGAGAACTTCAAGCAAACGCGCGGGCTGATTGCAACGAATGGTGTCGTTCACGCGGAAGCGGTAAAGCGGTTGGCTGCTCTTGCGTAACCTTAACCCCGCAGGATGAGCGGAACCTCCGCGCACCCCTGCGGGGTTGCGGCTAACCTCACATCAAGGCCTCACGTCGAGGCACACCACGTTCTTCTCGTCGCGCAGGTAGAGCCGGCCGTTCACGAGTGTCGGTGTTGCCCAGTTGTCATTGCCGCTCAGCACCTTCGGCACCTTCGCGATCAGGTTGAACGACTCCGGGTTCGCCGCCACTAACCACACTTCGCCCTTCTTGGCGATTTGGAGAATCAAGTGGTCGCCCGCGAGGAGAACGCTCGCCTGCTCCGTCTTGGCGCCGTCCCAGTCGGACACCTCATTGCCGGTCAGGAACTCGACGCACTTGAAACCCCGCGCTCCCTGCGTGCCGTCGATGCCGAACAGGTGCTTGTCCTTGAACACGCTCGTCGCGTGGTGGTTCGCGAACCCGTTGCGGCGGTTCTCGTACACCTTCACCAGCGTGACTTCGTCACCCTTCTTCTCGGCACGTAAGAGCGCACACCCCATGTTGTAAGCCGACGAGATGAATACGTACTCGTCATCCACGATGATTGGGGTTGCGATGTTGCCGTTGAACTGCGTGGGCCACTTGAAACTGCTCATCACCTTGCCGTCGGTCGCGCGCACCGCAAGGAGCGCGTCGCCCATGAACGCGAACACGGTTTCTTGGCCACCAATACTCGCGGCGATGGGTGAGCTGTAGCCCGGCGGGTTCGAGCCGCTCTTCCACTTCACGTCACCCGAAGACTTGTCGAAGGCGACCACCGCCGCGTCCTTGCCTCCGGGCATCACGATCACGAGATCGCCGAGCACGAGTGGCGAACACGCGACGCCCCAATCCGGCATCGGCGCCTGGAACTCGCTCAGTAGGTCGTGTTGCCACCGCAGTGTGATCGTGTTTCCTTCGGCTTCCAAGGCGAGCAGTTTGCCCGCACCGCCGACAGTGAAGACCATGTTCCCGACGACGGTGGGTGTTGCCCGCGGGCCGTTCTCGTAGCCGCGACCGGTGCCGATTTTCCCCACATCGTAAGCGAAATCCCAGACTGACTTGCCGCTCTCGGCGTCGAGGCACACCACGCGTTCCTTGTCACCTTGCTTGTCCTGAACGTAAAGCCTCCCACCGACGACGGCGCATGACCCGTAGCCGCCACTGATCGGGACGCGCCACGCCTCTTTCGGCTTCGTCTTGTCCCAGTCCGTGCGAAACGACCCAACCGGCGCGACACCGGTACGCGACGCCCCGCGCCACTGCGGGTAGCCGGTCTGGGCGTCCGCGGGTGTGTGATTCTTCAGCAGCGCGTTCTTGCCCCGATCGATTTCGACCGGATCAGCGCTACTTGTCGCGAAGAACGATCGCACCCAAGCGTTTTGTGAGACCGCATACCCGACGATACACAGGATCGCGAGGATGCCGACGACGAGTACGATGACGCGAGCTTTCATAGCAGACCTGGAAGGCGAAGATGTGGGGCGAGCAAGTGTAGTGCACGTCGATGTGCGAAGAACCCCTCCCAACCACTCCCCGAAAAAAGGGAGAGGTTATCCAGACACTTACGCCACGGCTTTCAAACTCTCCACGCCGGCCTGGGTCGCCTGGGCGATATGTTCGGCGGTCATTGCGGCGCAGGTGAACGCGGCCTCGAACTGACTGCACGGCAAGTAAACCCCACGATCCATCATCTCCCAGAAGAACCGGCCGAAACGCTTCGTATCGCAGGTCTTCGCGGTGTCGAGGTCGGTCACAGGCGTATCGGTGAAAAACAGCGTCCACATGCTGCCGACGCGGTTGAACTGAACCGGCACGTTCACACTCGCGGCGGCTTTCAGCAGCCCGACGCCGATGCGATTGCTTTGTTCTTCGAGCCTCGCGTACGGCGGATTCACTTTCAGTTCGTTGAGCGTCGCGATCCCGGCGGCCATCGCTACCGGGTTGCCTGACAGAGTGCCCGCCTGGAACACGGGGCCCGCAGGCATGATCTTCTTCATAATGTCGGCCCGCCCACCGTAGGCGCCGACCGGATAGCCGCCGCCGAGGACCTTGCCGAAACAAGTTAGGTCCGGGCTGTCACCGAGCATCACCTGCGCGCCGCCGTATCCGAGCCTGAACCCGGTCATCACCTCGTCGTAGATGAGGATCGCGCCATACTTCTGGGTGAGACGTCGCAGTTCGCTTCGGAACTCCGCAGTCGGCGGAACCAAGCCCATGTTCCCGACGATCGGTTCGAGAATCACGCCCGCGATCTTGTCACCCTTCGCGGCGAACAGTTCCGCAAGCGCCGCGACATCATTGAACCGCAGAACGCTTGTGTCCTGTGTGCACCCGACCGGCACGCCAGGGCTGTTTGGGACGCCAAGTGTCAGCGCGCTGGAACCGGCCGATACGAGGAGTGAATCAACGTGCCCGTGATAGCAGCCGGCGAACTTCACGACGTTGTCACGCCCGGTGAACCCACGCGCGAGCCTGATCGCGCTCATCGTCGCTTCGGTGCCGCTTGAGACGAACCTCACCATCTGCACAGAGGGCACCGCATCGATCACCATCTCTGCAAGCCGCGTTTCGAGTTCGCACGGGGCGCCGTAGCTCGAACCGTTCTTAACTGCCGCGATTGTGGCTTCGACGACGGCTGGGTGACAGTGGCCGAGGATCATTGGGCCCCACGAGCCGATGAAGTCGAGATAACGGTTGCCGTCGAGGTCGTAGAGGAACGGCCCGTCAGCGCGTGCGATGAACAGCGGATTTCCGCCGACCCCACCGAATGCGCGGGCAGGGCTGTTCACGCCGCCGGGGATGACGGTCTTGGCACGCTCGAAAGCAGAGGCGCTGGCGGGGCGGACGGTGGAGAGGTCGAGCATTCGTTTCTTTCCAGAGGTTCTTTTGACGAGCCGAGAGCCTTTGTTCTCCCTCTCCCCTTGCGGGAGAGAGTGGCGAGTCTGCGAGCCGGGTGAGGGGTAAAGTTCAACGCGCGAAGTCGCTCACCCCGCACCGGTTTACCGTAGTCATCACGCTCCGCGTGATGTCCGCGATCCGGGCAAGCGATAACGTTCTGCGCAAAGCACCGGCGAACGCGACATCACGCGGAGCGTGATGACTACGGTAAACCGGACCTGGGATTTCTACATCACCCCCTTGCGGGAGAGGGACCAAGTCGCGGTCAGCTACTGCTTCTTTGGTAACGCTTCGACGATCTTCGCGGCACGAACGACCTCCTCTTTCACCTTCTCGTCGGTTTCGTCTTCGTAGAGTTCGGCGACGTCACGGCACCGGTTGCGCACAGTCCGCATCAGAACACCGCGTTCGGGGTGTTCTGGCTCGTCTCGCACCTGCTTCGCGGTGCGATCGGTGGAGTTCAACCACTCCGTGATGCGCTGTCGCCGGACCGCGACCGGGTCGTTCGCGCCCTTGGGAATCGTACTCCGCAAATGCGTGCCAAGCAGGAACCACGCGCGTCGTTCGCTCTCCTTCTCGGCGAGCGTAACGAGCACATCGCACGTGCGCCCGGCCTTCTCGGGGTCGCCGAATTCCTTGAGCCTCAACGTGCGAATCGCAAGCGACTCCGGGTTAGTGGTGTCGGGTTTCAGTGGCAGTTCGTGGAGTCGGCTGTCCTTGATCTTCTCGTGCAGTTTCGCAAGTTCGGCACGCGCCCCCTTCACATCGGCGAGGCGTTTATCCGCGACCCAGCCCCATCGCGCCTTCGCGAGCAACTGCTCGTTCGTGGTGAAGGGCAAGTCCGCCTCAGCCGGAAACCGGCTTTTCACTTTTCGCCACATCGCTTCCGCGAGAGCGAAGTCGCCGCTCTTCTCGGCGTCGATCGCTTGCATCGCATTGTCAAAGGCGTCGGGGTCATCGCTCTCGATCGGCTTGCGCAGCGTGCGTGAGTCGTGCCGGTTCGTCAGTTGGCGTTCGCGTTCGCGCACGGTCGCCTCGCGGAAGATCGTCGTGGCCTTATCGACGAGTTCGCCACCCTTCGCGCCGTACGTGTCGAGAAACTTCCCGGCGGCGTCGGCCTTCGCAGCGGGCGTGTCAGCGCGGTCAATTGCGGCGAACATCTGCTCCGGTCCCGCCGTCCTCAGCATGAGGTATGCGCCGAACACGATCGCGAGCAGGATCGCGAGTATGCCGACGGCGTGGACCCACTTCTGCTGGAACAGCGGAAGTACGACTTTCTTCTTGGTCTTCTTCTTCTTTCCGCGAAGTGCACGCGCGGCGTCTCGGTCGGCCGCGTCCATGCGGTCGCCGCTCTGGTTGGTAGGCTTCGCGGTCCGCGCCTGCGCCGCAGCGAGGCCGGCGCTCTTGCGCGCGAACGCATCCTCTTCGATCTCGCCCAGCATTCGCGCCACCCACGACGCGTCCACCGGCCGGTCTTCCTTGTCCTTCTCCAACAGTTGAAGGATCAACGACTCGAATTTCGGTGGCAGATCGTTGACCTGTTTTCCGATCCTCGGCGCCTTCTCGTTGACGTGCTTCAGGAACATCTCGACCGTTGTCTCGGCGGTGAACGGCTTGCGCCCAGTCAGCAGTTCAAAGAAGACGATGCCAAGCGAATAGAGATCGGACTTGTTGCCCAAGTTGCGATCGCCCTTGCACTGCTCAGGCGACATGTACGCGGCCGTGCCGATGGTGCTGTTGGCCCCGGTGAGGGCGGTCACGTCGGTGTCTTTCGCGATGCCGAAGTCGGTGAGTTTGAGAACGCCGTCCTTGGTGATCATCAGGTTGGACGGCTTCAGGTCGCGGTGGATGATACCCTTGTCGTGTGCGTACTGAAGTGCTTCGGCCAACTGCTTGCCGTAGGAGACGACTTCCTCCCAGCCGAGTTTGCCCCGGCGCGCGAGTACGCGGTCGAGCGCCTCGCCGTCGATGAACTCCATCGCGATGTACGGGGTCGCTTTGTTGATTTTGCCGTACGCGATGAGCCGGACAATGTGCGGGTGTTTGAGCTGTTTGAGAATGTTCGCTTCGCGATCGAAGCGAGCCATCGCACCTTCGTTACCGAGCAACCCGAGCGCGACGACTTTGAGCGCAACAGGGACAACTTTCTCCGCGCTACGACGGAACTTCGCCCGGTAGACGGTACCCATCGCGCCGCTGCCCAGTTCACTTTCGACCTCAAACGGGCCGATCTGCTGACCGATCAGCATGGCGCCAACCTCTGGGCGGAACCCGGAACAACGACATTCTACCGAGTGAATCCGGTGGTTGCGCCCCGAATTACAGGACGAGCCGGAGGCGTGAGCGTCGGACAGCGCTGCCCGTCGCTCACGCCTCCGGCTCGTCAATGTCACGCTACTTGACGACATCGAGCGTGAATCGCGGGATGAGTTTGAGTGCAGCGGAGTTCAGACAGAACCGGAGACCGTGCGGTGGCGGCCCGTCGGGGAACACGTGCCCGAGGTGCGCGTCGCAACGGCTGCATAAAACTTCCGTGCGTGCCATGCCGAGGCTGCGGTCGGTCTTCGTGCTGACGTGATCCTCCGTGACCGGTTCCTTGAAGCTCGGCCAGCCGGTGCCGCTGTCGAACTTCGTCAGCGAATCGAACAACGGTTGATCGCAGCACACGCACGCGTACACGCCATCGTCCTTCGAGTTCCAGAACGCGCCGGTGCACGCGCGCTCGGTGCCGTGTTCGCGCGCGACGCGGTACTGCTCCGGTGTGAGTTGCGCACGCCACTCCGCTTCCGTTTTCACGACCTTTTCGCCACCCATAGGTTTACCCTCGCGCTCGAGAAGCGGTGGCCGCACGCCCACGCCACGAAACGCCACAGCGCCAAGCACGATAAGGGCGACCACGAGCAACACGATCAGAACGGGCAGTTGTACTCTCATACCGATTGGATGCGTGCCAGGACTACGGGCTTCACTTCCGCTGAATCTTCTTCGGACCATCTCCAGCGGTCTTCTCGTAACTGCCGTTCCCGGTCTTCACGTACTTCGTGAACCCCTTCGCTGCGAGGTTCTTGTCGCTCACCGCGGCCTTGCCCTGTGTGTCGGTCCAGGCCCGTGGCGCACTCGCTTCGGTGAACACGCGGCGGACTGGCTTGCCGCTCTCTGGATGAGTTGTGAGCGGGTCGTCAGCCATCTTCTGGAATACTTCGAACTGCTCGCCCCCCGACCCGTCCGCGAGCACGACTTCGTACACGTACAGCGGCATTGCTTGTCTCCTGGCGAACCCCGACCGCAAGGTTGGTGGGTGTTCGTCTTCGCTGTTTCACCCACCGGCCTTGCGGTCGGGGTCACCGCACCCATCTTACCCCTTCGCGAGTTCGGCGCGAACGGTTTCCAGCAACTTCTTCGTCGCCTTGATGCCGGCGGCCTCGTCGCCACCGCCCTCGAACTCGATCCCGATGTAGCCCGCGTACTTGTGCTTCTTACACACGATGTCGAGCATCTTGCGGTAATCGGTCTTCGTCTCGTTGCCGTCCTTGTCGAACGCGTGCGACTTGGCCGACACGCCTTTCGCGAACGGCATCAATTCGTTCACGCCCTTGTAGCGGTCGTACTCGGTTTCCTTCACGCCCTCGATCTTACCGATCCCGAAGTTGCCGAAGTCCGGGAGCGTACCGCAGCGCTTGTGGGCGACCAACTTCATCACGCCCGCTAGCCATTCGCCGTGGCTCGACAGCCCGCCGTGGTTCTCAACGATAGTGTTGAGGCCGAGTGTGTCGGTGAATTCGCTCAGTTTGCGAAGCCCGTCGGCCGCGAGCTTCTGCGTTTCGGCGAAGCCCTTCTTCCAGTCGCTGGCCGCGTTCACGCGAATGCTGTGGCAACCGAGGAACTTCGCCCACTCCGCCCAGCGCTTGTGGTTATCGACCGCGGTCGCGCGGCCTTTCTCATCGGGGTTGCCGAGGTTCCCTTCGCCGTCGCACATGATGAGAACGCTCACCACCTTGTTGTCGTCCGCGACCTTCTTAAGGTCTTTCAGGTACGCGTCGTCCTTCTTCTTGTCCTTGTAGAACTGGTTGACGTACTCAATTGCGTTGATGCTGTAGTCCTTCGCGCTGATCTCCGCGAACTTGAGCGGGTCTTTCTTCTCGGCGCCGCCGCGCCCGAAGAACGCGCGGTTGTGGGACCATTGCGCAAGCGAGATTTTGAACAGCGGTTCGACGTCCGGCGCGGCGGGGGCGAAACGCGGAAGGAGCGCGACGGCGGCGCTGGAAGCGAGGAAATCACGGCGCGACAGCATGGGAAAGGCTCCAGAGTGAGTGAACGAGGCAGGGGGATTGTATGGAGCGATACCAGCCCGCAGCGCAAGCAAGGGTTGAGTCGAATACCCTTGCTTGCGCTGCGGGCTGGTCAATTGAAGTCACTCGTACCGCTTCCTCAGCGCCTCGATTTCCTTGTCCTTCTTCTGCGCGGCGAGCGCGGCGAAAAGCAGGTCTTTCGCTTCAGCGTTCAGTACGTCGATGTAGAGCGAGAGACGCGCGACGCGCTCGGCATCAGCATGGCGGTTCGCGTTCGCGTGCAACTTCGCGAGCCTGATGTGAAGCGCCAGATCATCGGGGTTCGCGACACTCATGTCCGACAGCACCTGCACGAGCAGGTCGGGTTTCTTCGCGATGTCGTAGACTTTCGCGAGTTGTTCGAGCCAGTCCGCTTCGCCCGGTGCGGCCTTGCGCCCGCTCTCCAGGGTCGCAGCGGCCTTGTCGTACTCCTTCAACTCGAAGTAGAACCTGCCGAGTTCGAGCAACACGCGACCATCCTCAGGGTTCGCGTCGGCGGCTTCCTCCAGAACCGTTTTCGCACCGGCATCGTCCTTCGCGCGACGAAGCAATCGCGATGTCACGATCGACGCGAACGGGTGCCCCTTCTCCTTCGCGCGCACCGCGTCCGCGAGATTCTTCGCGTCATCGAGTTTGTCGCGTCGAACGTATTCGCCCGCGAGCCGGGCCGCGAGGTCGAGGTCGTCCGGCGCCGCCTTGTGTGCGGCTTCGAGTTCGGCGAACGTCAGCACCCTGTCCGGGCGCCGCGGGGTTGTCGCCTTCACCACGTCCGCGAGGTGCTTGCGGTACCCTGCCTCGAAGTCGGTCTTCTCAACGCCCAGCGCGGCTTTCAGCGCAGCCGCGGTATCGGTGCCGTTCTTGTAGGCGTTCAGCAACTTCGCGACGGCTTCCTCGCCGCCGTGCGTCTTCGCGATGTACTCGACGTAAAGAAGCCCCTGGTAGTACGCGAGCATCACGTCGGCCGGTTGGTTGAACCGCTTGTACGCGCGGGCGATGGTGTCGAGGTCGAACGCAGTCCCGGCCCCAAGCCGGTCGCGGAGGATCAGCGCGACCTGCCCGAACCGCTTCGTGTTCTCTGCGCGCACGGCAAGCCCTTCCGTTAACCAGATCGGGGAGCGGTGCGAGGTCTGGAGCAGGTTGAAGGCGTGTGTGAGTTCGTGGCGGACGACGACGGCCCAGTTGTAGGTGCGTTTCCCGCCATCCGCGCGCGGTGACGGCAGCGCGATCAGCGGACCCGTACACGCGCCCTGCACCGCGCCCGGCAGACCCGGTAGCAGCGCGATGCGCCCGCTGAACATCTGCTGCCGCGCGAATATCTCCACAAGAATCTTACCCGGCGGCGTATAGTCGTATTGCTTCGCAAGCTCCGCGAACGTCTCTTCGAGCAACTCCGCGAGGAACGCGGCCATCACCTTGTCGTTCTTCTTGTCGAACCGGATCACGAAGTGCGGCGTTTCGGTGGTTGCGTACTCGGCAAGTTCTTCGAGTACCTTGAGCGCGTTATCCGCCTTCACGTTGAACGGGTCGGCTTTCATCGCACTCTTGAGTGCGGCCATCGCTTCCGGTTCGCGGCCCTGCAGGTACAGCAACAGCCCCAGACCGGCTTTTGGCCCTGGCAGCGCGGGGCGCAGCGCGCTCGCCTTCTGGAAACACTCCGACGCGATCGTGAACTGGCGTGCGTCGGTGAGGCTGTTGCCGAGTTCCAGGTAGAACTGCGCCGGCTTGGAATCGAACGCTTCCACCTCTTTGCACGCGAGCGCGAAGCCCTTGTCGTCACGAGCAAGATGCCGGAGGGCCGCGAGCCGCGCGAGCGTGGACTCGTCACGCGCGTTGATCGCTTTCGCTGCGAGGAGGAGTTTCTCGGCGCTCGCGGGATCGCTCTCCGCGAACCGCACATCGGCTTTCAATCGCAGCGCTCCGGGGTGTTTCGAGTTCACCTTCAGCGCGAGATCGGCCTGACGTTCGGCTTCCGCGAACTCCATCCGGTCGAAAGCGATCAGCCCCTTTCCGACCAACGCTTCCGCGGCTTTGGGGTTGATCTTGAGGGCGGCATCGAAAGCATTGGCGGCAATCTCGCGGTCGTGCTTGTCGAGCGCCAGGCGCCCGCTCAGATACTCCGCCTGCCAACAATCCGCGTCGTGCTTTACAGCGTCGCGAAGCAGTTCTTGCAGGATGAATTTGATCTGATCCGGCTTGTTGTGCGTGGTCGCGTTCTCGATGCCCGCGTGGGCGACGATGAGCAACTTCTCGGCGTCCTTGATCTCTTGGTCGCGCGTTGCGGCGTCGGTGTAGGTCTTCACGAACCAGCGCATCTCGGTGTCGGCGCCCGCGAGATCGCCGTTGTCGCGCAGCACGCGGGCGCGAACCCACCGCGCGAGGAAATGCTTCGAGTCTCTCTTGATCGCGGCTTCGGCGTCCTTTGTCGCGGCTTCCCACTTACCAAGCGCGAAGAGCAGATCCGCCCGATGTGCGAGCAGATCAGGGTTGTCAGGAGAAGCCTTCAGACCGATGTCGATCGCGTCGAGCGCCTTCGCGTTTTCACCTTGCGCGCGGTAGCACGCAGCCTGACCCATGAACGCAAGCGGCAGTTTCTCCTTGGTCGCGAGTTCGTCGTAGCCCGCGAGCGCCTCCGCATAGTTGCCGCGCTGAAGCCGCTGCTTCAACGCGGGATAGTCGGGCTTCGGGTCGGCGCGAACGAAGCGACCCACCCCCCAACCCCCTCCATGCGGGGAGGGGGGTTGAGCGGGTAGGTTCTTCGCGGGCGTAGGTCCAGACGCAAACGCGAAAACAACAAGGAGTGTGTACATAGTGAACTCACCGTACCGCCTCACTAAAACAACCGCAAGCGGCAGGTGACTCTGGAATGTGCGAGAGCCGTTACACTCAGGTGATTGTTTCGCCCCGCCCGTTGGGGTAGGCTTGAAGCTAGTTTTGAATGTTCGTGAGCGTACACCACCCCTTAAGAAGGGGTTAGTTTCACCCGAATCGACCGTCTTTCTCTCTAGATTGCTTGAGCGTTCGTCTCGCGGAAGTGAGGAACCCACATGTCCACGCGCCTTCGAGTTGCGGCTTTCCTGGCTGCACTCGTCTTCCCGGCACTGAGTTACGGGGCCGAACCCGCCCCGGCTCCCACGCCGAAACCCGCGAAAGACCCGGCCGACGCACTGGCTGCGGTAATCGACAAGCACCTCGCGGCCGACTGGGAAGCCCGCGGGCTGATCCCCGCCGAGACGACCGACGACGCCGAGTTCGTGCGCCGCGTCTACCTCGACATCATCGGGCGCGCCCCGAAGGCGTCCGAAGCACGCGAGTTCATCGAAGACAAATCCGCCGACAAGCGGGCGAAGCTCGTTGACTATCTTCTGAAGATGCCAGGACACGCGAACTACTTCGCCGCGGTCACGCGGGCGCAGTGGCTCCCGCAGACGACCACCAACTTCCAGCTCGCGCAATTCGGCGGGCAGTTCGAGTCGTACCTCCGAACGCAATTCCGCGAAAACGCGCCGGTCGACCAGGTGGTGAAGCGGATTGTCACTGTCGGAATCACGGTAAACACGCAGAACCCGATGTTCCGGTTCGTGCAGGCAACCGGCGGTGACCCGGAGGGCCAGCAGATCGTCGGCTTCTACTCCGCGAACGAGGGCAGACCCGAGAACGTGGGTTCCGCCGTGAGCCGGTTGTTCCTTGGGATGAAGCTCGAATGTGCCCAGTGCCACGACCACCCGTTCGCTCCGTACACACGCGACCAGTTCTGGCAGTTCGCCGCGTTCTTCGCCGAGATGAACCCGCTTAACGGGGCACGACCCGGCTTCGTCGGGCCGATTCAACCGCAGTCCGACCGCAACCGAATCGGCGTGATGGGCACCGACCGTAAGGTGACCGCGACGTTCTTCGATGGCTCGAACCCGGAGTGGTCGCTCGACAAGAACCCACGACAGGAACTAGCTACGTGGCTGGTTGACGCGAAGAACCCGTTCTTCGCGAAGAACATGGCGAACAGGATGTGGGCGCACTTCTTCGGGATCGGCATAGTCGATCCGGTCGATGAGCCGGGCGAGAACAACCCCGCGAGCCACCCCGAACTGCTCAAGGACCTGGGCAAGACGTTTGCGGAGAATGGCTTCGACAACCAAATGCTGATCCGCGCCATCACCCGCTCGAAGGCGTACCAACTCACCAGCAAGATGACCCACCCTGGGCAGGCTGACGCCCGCCGGTTCGCGAAGATGAGTCTGAAGGGGCTGACCCCATCACAACTGTTCGACACGATGGTGGCCGCGACCGGGTTCCGCGAACCCTCCTACATGCGGAACCAACAGAACTTCGGCTTCGTGCAACCGAACAACCCTCGCAGCCAGTTCCTCACGCGGTTTGCGAGTAACGAGCGAACGACCGAGGCCAACACCACTATCCTTCAGGCGCTCATGCTGATGAACGGCGCATTCATCGGTGACCAGACCGACCTCGCCAAAAGCGAACTGCTCGCGGCAATCGTTGACAGACCGGGTTGGGACACGAAGCAACGCGTGACCAACCTCTTCCTCACCGCGTTCGCACGCAATCCAACACCTGAGGAATTGGAGAAGTTCACCAGTTACGTGGATCGCGGCGGTGCGAAGAATGACAAGAAGCTGGCGCTCGCCGATGTGTTCTGGGTGCTGCTCAACAGCCCGGAGTTCCTGTTCAATCACTAACAGGCGAACCCCACCCGCAAGGGCGGGGGTGCGTCGGCAACGCGACCAATAAACACTCCTGCCCTTGCGGGCAGGGTTCGCCAAACACCGAACACAACTACACTCCTGAGGAGCCTTCCGATGTCGAAACTGAACCTTGACCGCCGGCATCTTCTGCGCGTTGGCGCGGTGAGTACCGCCGTCTCGATGTCGGGTTGGATGGGCGAGCTCGCCCGCGCCACCGAAGAGAAGAAGATCAAGCCGAAGCGGTCGTGCATCCTGCTGTGGATGAACGGTGGGCCCAGCAGCATCGACCTGTGGGACTTGAAGGTCGGTCACGAGAACGGCGGGCCATACAAGGAAATCGAAGCCGCGCCGGACCTGAAGATCGGCGAACACCTGCCGAAGCTCGCGAAGCACGGCAAGAACCTCGCGGTTCTTCGCGGCATGTCCACGAAGGAAGGCGACCACGCCCGCGGAACCTACCTGATGCGGACCGGCCAACTGCCCGGCTTCGCGGGCATCCAGTACCCGAGCATCGGTTCGCTGATCTCGAAGGAACTCGGCGACCCGAAAGCCGAACTGCCGAACTTCATCAGCGTAGCGCCGCAACGGTTCTTCTCGGCGGAGGCGTTCGGCCCCGGTTTCCTCGGCCCGGTACACGCGCCGCTCATCGTCGGCGACGGTCAGTTCAACAACAACATCCCAGCCGCGAACATCGACGCGGTCCTGAAGGTGGCCGACCTGGACCGGCCGAAGGCGATCGACGAGATGACCGCCGCGGCCCGGCTTGACATGCTTCGCGAGATGCAGGAAGACTTCGCGACCAAGCGCCCCGGCGCAATCGCCAAGAGCCACGCCGCGGCCTACGACCGCGCCATCCGCCTGATGCAGTCTGAGGGCGGCAAGGTGTTCGACCTGACCACCGAGACAGACGCGACCCGCGACAAGTACGGCCGCAACCTGTTCGGTCAGGGCTGCTTGTTGGCCCGCCGGTTGGTCGAGAAAAACGTGCCGTTCGTCGAGGTCACGCTCGGCAACTGGGACACGCACGGCAACAACTTCGACCTCGTAAAGAACCTGTGCGGCACGCTCGACGCGGCGTGGTCCGCACTGATGGACGACCTGAAGGATCGCGGGTTGCTCGAAACCACCACCATCGTGTGGGCGGGTGAGTTCGGCCGCACGCCGAAGATCAACCAGGGCAAAGGCCGAGATCACTACCCGAACGCGTGGAGCACCGTCATCGCGGGCGGTGGTGTGAAGGGCGGCCAGGCAGCCGGCAAGACGAGCAAGGACGGCACCACGGTCGAAGAGCGAGTTACCCCTACGGTGGACTTCCTCGCGACGGTCTGCTCGGCGCTCGGCATCGACTTCGAGAAGCAGAACATGTCGAACGTGGGTCGCCCGATCCGTATCGTCGAGAAGGGCGCCAAGCCCGTCGCGGAGGTGCTCGCGTGAACCGAAAACTACTCACTCTCGCTGTGATGCTGGGGCTGACCGGGACGGTTCTCGCCGTGCCGGATGCCCCGGCACTAGCTCCCGCGCCGAAACCAGCGGCGCCCAAGTTCGTCGCGCCGAAGTTCAACGACTCCTACGAAGTCCTGATCTTCACCAACCAGCGCCCAGTCCGCGTTCGTGTTACCGCTTTGCAAGAAGGCAAATCGGTTGGCGAGGCGTGGCGCGACCGGCTCCAGAAGGCGTTCGACTTCTGCGACCGCGACGCCGACGGGTTCCTCAACGAAAAGGAATCGAAGTACGTCTTCTCCGACCAGGGGATGACGCAACTGCTCGCGAACGGCTTCTACCAGCCGGGCGCGACCACGGCACCAACCCTCGGCAGTTTGGACAAGGACCGGGACGGTAAAGTGTCGTTCGAGGAGTTCATCGCCTACTACAAGTTGTCCTCCGCGCAACTCCTCCGCCCTCAACCGGTCCAGGCGGACAACTACGGTAACGCCGCCGTCACGGAAGCCATCTACAAGATGCTCGACGCCGATGGCGACGGGAAGTTGACGAAGGACGAGGTGAAGGCGGTCGAGAAACTCCTCGCCACTCGCGACGCGGACGAAGACGAGTGCCTGAACATGCAGGAACTCGCTCCGAATATCTACAACCAGAACTTCGGTGGTCGCGGTCGTCCGGTCCAACCGATCCCGCCGAACGGCAATCCATACCCGGCTGCCGCTGGCACGCAGATGGTCGTCGTGTACGAGGCGGGCCGTGTGCCGGGCACGGTCACGCAACAGGTCATCAAGAAGTACGACAAGGACGGCGACTTTGAACTGACGATGGCCGAAGTCGGGTTCGACGACGTCACCTTCAGGACGCTCGATACCGACAAGAACGGGAAACTCGACGGCGAAGAGTTAGACGTATGGAGGACCGGCACACCGGACCTCGACCTCACGCTTTCGCTGGCGTCGAAGGCGGTGGACTGCGTCGCAAAGTTGGCCGACGAGAAGGGTGCAGCAGCCCGCGGATTTGTAGTCAAACAACTCGAGGGCGGGCGCGTCGTGCTGCACGTCGGCCGGCAGCCGATCGACTTCTGGGCATTCGCCCCGATCCTTCAGAACGCGCAAGGGTCGCTGAAGCAGAGCTACGGTTACATGTTCACGCAGGCCTCGGGCGGGAAGAAGTTCGTCGAGGAGAAGGACTTGAACGGCCCGAACGCGGTGCAGTTCCAATTCGTGAAGGTGATCTTCGAGGCCGCCGACCGCGATGGTGACGGCAAGATGACAAAAGACGAATTCGATGCGTACTTTGACGTGCAAGACAGCTTCCGCAACATCAGCCTGAGCCTGATGCCGGGCGTGCAAACACCGACGCTGTTCCAGTTGCTCGACGAGTCCCGCGACGGGCGTCTCAGCGTTCGCGAATTGCGAACCGCCTGGGACAGGCTCGTCGTGCTGGAATCGTCTGGCGCCGAGGTCATCACGAAGAACATCATCCAGCCGTCCGTGACGTTGCGGCTCGCGCGCACGTTCGACCGGTACTACGTCCAGCAACCGGGCCAGATCTACAACGGCAACCCGAACCCAGTGATTGTGCCAACAAAGGGACCGGTGTGGTTCCGCAAGATGGACCGGAACGCTGACGGCGACCTGTCCCGCACCGAGTACATCGGTACCAAGGAAGAGTTCGACGCGATCGACGCCGACCGCGACGGCCTCATCAGTTTGGCGGAGGCAGAAGCCTTCGACAAGCAGATGCGTGAAAAGGACGAGAAGGACAAGAAGTAGCGATCGTCCATCGCGAAGCGTGCGCCGTTTAGAGCGCTTTCAGGAATGCTCCAGCATTCCTGAAAGCGCTCTTTTCCGTGTCTACGCTGGCTGGAGCGTGAAGACCGCGAGTTCGGGTCGGACGCCGAACCGGAGGCGCCAGCCGAAGCCGACGCCGGTGTTCACGTACAGGTGCCCGCCTCGCACCGGGTACAGTCCGGCCGACCAGAGGCTGGTATTCTTGTGTAGGAGCAGACGCCCCAACCCCGGCCAATTGATCTGTCCGCCGTGCGTGTGGCCGCTGAGAATCAAGTCTGCTCGCAAACCGTCGAGGTGGTCGACCGTGTTCGGGTTGTGTGCCAGAAGCACACTGGGCATGCCCTTACACGCCCCGCCGAACGCGGCCTTCGTATCAGATTCGCCGCTCCAGAGGTCATCGACGCCCGCGACGATCAGCCCCGCGCCTTCGCGTTCGACGCGCACCGAACGGTTGCGGAGCACGTTCACGCCCTCGGCGCTGAGCGCGTCCGTGATCACGCGATCCAGTCCCGGGTGGCGCCGAGTTCCTCGGGCCGTGTGAACAGAGAAATCGTGATTGCCCAACACCGCGAATACGCCGAGAGGCGCCTTCAGGTGCCGGAACAACTTCGCGGCACTCGCGGCATGACGCGGGCCGCGGTCGATGAAGTCGCCGGTCAGCGCGATCAGGTCCGGCTTCTCGGCGTCGGCGCGTTCGATGGCATTTTCGAGAAAGCCGGCCGGGATGTGCGCACCGCAATGAAAGTCGCTTAACTGGGCGATGCGTGTGCCGGCGAGCGCAGCCGGCAGCCCGCGGACCGGGAGCTTGATGCGGTTCACCGTGAGCCAGGTCGGTTCGACGTGATAGGCGTACCCCAGTCGCGCCCAGTTCCGCCCCACGAGGCGCGCCATCCGCCCCGCGAATGAACCCCGGGGACCCGGCGCTGCGTTCCGGCCGGGAACGGCAACTGCGTGCGGATACGCGTGAGTGCCTGTCGGGAGCATAGAGTTCCACCCTCGGAAGGAATCGCGGCCCAGACGATTCTAGGCCAAGTTCTGAGGGTATGTGTAACTCTCCAGATACCGTGTGAAAAAAAGAACGTGGGACGGGTTTGAAACCGTCCCACGATTGATCGTCGTGCTCAGCCCGTGGCCGGATTTGTTGTGGTGCAACTCAGTTGCAGGCGAGACGCCCTTACCACAAACACAATACGGTTACTTCTTCGGACCGGGGCCCTTTTTGGGCGGTTGCGGTTTCTCGTCGTCCGCGTCGTCTTCTTCGTCGTCCTCGTCGTCCTCGTCGTCCTCATCGTCCAGGTCGTCGTCGAAATCGTCATCGAAATCTTCGTCGTCCAGGTCGTCGTCCAGGTCGTCGTCCAGGTCGTCGTCCAGGTCGTCGTCCAGGTCGTCGTCGTCGTCGTCGTCGTCGTCG
>SXID01000105.1 GCA_005772955.1 Planctomycetia bacterium | reverse complement strand
CATCACGCTCCGCGTGATGTCTTTATCGTAGTCATCACGCTCCGCGTGATGTCGCCTTCGCGACGCAGTGCGTTTCAAACAGAACATTATCGCATACCACAGCGCGGACATCACGCGGAGCGTGATGACTACGGTTTGTTGAAGTGCCCCGTGAACTGGCCGGGATTCTCCACCAACGCGCCATACATCTCCGGGCGGCGCCAGTTCACGCGGTCGATCTCGTAGGTGCCCACGCACGTCACCACGCGCTTCTGGCGCGCGGCTTCCGGGTTCACTTCAATCGTGAAGATCGCGTCCTCGTTCTCGGGCGCGAAGTGCAGCACGTTCCCCATGTAGTCCGCTGCCGAACTCTTGCCGATGTACGTGAACCCGCTCTCTTCGCCGACGCGGTTCACCGCGAGGTAGTAGATGTGATTCTCCCACGACCGCGCCGCGGAGACGAGTTCTGCCATCTTGCGGGCGTTGGTCGCCCAGTTGGTCGGCAACACGACGAGGTCCGCACCGAGCAGCGTGAGGATGCGGGCGCACTCGGGGAAGCTGCCGTCGAAGCAGATGTTCATACCGATCTTGAGGCCGCCGAGGTCGTGGACCGCGAGCGCCCGGTCACCGGGGTCGGTGAACCGGTCCGCGCCGAGACACGGCAGGTGCAGTTTGCGATACCCCGCGACGAACCCATCCGGGCCAACGAGCGCGGAAGCGTTGTAGAGTTTGCCATCGGGCGCGGCTTCGAGCATCCCGAAGACGGCCCACACGCCGAGTTCCGCGCACGCCCGCGCAATGAAGTCGGTGCTGGGGCCGGGGATTGGTTCCGCTGCCGTGCGCGTGTGTTCGCGAGACTCGAACCCGTAGCCGGACAGCACGCACTCCGGGAACACCACCAGTTTCGCACCGCGTGCGGCGGCTTCGCGCAACTTCGCGACGATCGCGATGCGGTTCGCACCAAGATCGCCAAGGGCGCAGTTCATCTGCACCCCGGCCACGGTCCAGTTCGACATGGGAACCTCTTTGGTCGGCTCATGGCCCGGCGGGTTGCTTCGCGGCTCGTTCGATGAGTTCCAGGTACAACGCGGCGTTCTGCGGGATGATAGGGTTCAGGCGCCAGCCGGGGGGCGGCTCACGGCGCGATTGTTTGAACCAGTCCTTCGCCGCCGGCATGTCGGCTTCCAACAGCGCGAGCGTACCGCGCCGGTAGAAGAACTGGGCATCCTGCTGCATCTTGCTTGCGATCGCCTCGCGGGCTCTCAGCGCCTGCCCATAGCGATCGCCGAGGCAATGGAGCGCGAGGTACGACGGGAGCAACCCACCGCCGGCAACCGGTGGCGGCATCCGCCCGAGTTCGGCGAGCAGCAGCTTGTTCGGGTCGAGTTGGGCGTTCGCGATTTCGGCCAGGAGTGGGTCCAGCCCGAGTTCCCGGCTCTCCATGCTCGCGACCAACTCGCCGGCCGCGCGGTACTCGCCCGCCTGTAGCGCCTTCTGGTACTTGAGCTGTTGCAGGTGCGGTCCGGCGCGGAGGTTCTCGATCGCGCCAACTCGCTCGGGGGCGGACAGTATCTTGAGGTTCTCGTCCGCGTCCTCGATCCGCCCGACCGCCAGTTCGATCACCACCCGTTGCACGCCGGACACCAGCGGCCGACCGTTGTACTCCTTTTCGAGGGTCTCGATGTCCGCGTTGGCCAGCAGGCTGTGGGCTTCGCCGATCATGCAGTTCTGGATCGCGTGGTGAACGAGTTCGGGCAACTTCGCTCCGCGCGCCTTCGCGGCGTTGTACGGGTTCCGGTAGCGGACCTCCTCGTTCACCAAAACGTCCATCAGGCCCTCCACTTTTTTCTTGAGCGCTGATGCCTCCTCGGTGTCCTCCCCGGCGGTGTCCACTTTCGCGTACTCGAGTGCCCGTCTGAGTGCGTCGCGGACAAGGTCGATGGCCAGCAAGTGCGGTGTGCCGTCGGCGTACGGGCGCACGTCCGGCGTGAGCGGACGCCCCCGGATCGCGGCGCTGGACACGCGTTCGATGGTCCCATGCCGGGTCTCGAGAACCGTCTGCCCCAGTAATTCCCACAGTCCGGGAATGTCGATCGGGAAGCCGGTGTGGGTGGTCAATTCCTTCTTGCTGGACGGATCTCGCCAGGTGAATCGCTGTCCCAGGTAGGCGTCCGCGAGTTCCAGCGCGACCTGGGTGCCGATGACCGCGAACTGCCCGCGTCGGTAGCGGACCGGCTTGGGCAGGCGGTCGAGACACTGGTGGTATGCGATTATCCGGCCCAACGCCCGCTCGCTATCGGTGAGCGGCAAGTCGGAGTCGCGGAGCGCCTGCGCGAGCGCGTAGTAAGCGTCTGGGTGGTCGGGATCCTCGGCGATCGCACGCCGAGCCGCCCGCACGGCCAGCAACGGGACCGCGCGCTGTGCGGTGATGAACGCCTCGGTTTCCTCGTGCTTCGGCGGAAACCGCAGCGCGCCCTGCGTGGCTGGACCAAGTACGGCTACGTTGTGGAACGTGTGCTGGGTCGCGGGGGTGTAGAAAAACAAGAGTTCGGCCAGCCCTGCGCGGACCTGCTGTCGGCGTAACAACCCCTGTTTATATTCGATCCACCCGAGGCACTCGGCCCCGCCCGGCGGGGCAAGTTTCGCGGGGTACGCGAACCCCGCGACCACCCGGTCCGCGTCGGTAGCTGTATCGGGCTGCGCGAGCGGTTGTTGCAGCACCGGGTCGGAAGCCTTCTTCACCGACGGGCCAAACGCCTTCACCACCGGGTCCAGGCGCAGCCCCGCGAATGACGGCTTGCCGCCCGTGGGCGCCGGGCGCCAGCCGAACACCGCCGTGCGTCCGTCCGTGTACCACACCGACCACTCGCCCCAGTGCAGGTACAACCGCCGCACGGCATCGGTCGACGCGCCATAGGTGGCGACGTAATCGACGTTCCGGCGTGCCAGCACCTCGGCCGCGTCCTTCGGGTTCGCCGGGCTGTCCTTCACGATGACTAGCCCCAACCCCTTGCGCACCGTGACGTAGTCTGCCAGTTCGCGCCGGTGGTGCCGGTATCGCGTGTTGACGAACACCTTCACCTTCGGTGCGTACCAGGCCGCGTAGTTGGCGAGGTCGGTGTTCGTGATGAACCCGCGATTGTCAGCACTCAACGCGTCGGACTCGCGCCACTGTTGAAGTTTCTCGGCCGCCTGCACGAGAGCCGGGTCGGGTTCGACGGTCCAGGCCATGCGTCTGGCGTATGCCGGCGTGGGCGCCTCCGGGTGGACCCAGCCGGGGTACGCGAGCACACACAGCACGCACACGCCAAGCACCGAGAGGACGCGCCCGACGGATGAGCCGATCAGGAGCAACCGGGTGCGCGGGTCGCCCAGTGTCTTGAGTTCGGCCCGAGTGCTGAAGGCATTCAGTTGCGACGCCACCAGCGGTATCGCGACGATCGCGAACAACGGGATGGCATAGATGCTGAGGAAGGTCAGCACCGCGAACCCGAGCCACATCGCGATGTGCGCGGGTCGAATCCGACCTACGCCCAGCGCGCCGGCCAGTCCAACGACCGTGGCGCCGACTACCAGGAAGATGAGGTAGGCCAACCCGTTCACGTTCGAGCCGCCACCCGGTTTGCTGAGGTACTCGCTATCCACCGGTGTGAGCAACACGAATCGCAGCCGCGGGTCGGCCTCTACCCCGTTCGCTCCTGTGATCTCAAAGGGCAGTTCCCACACCCCAAGGTGGTGCGGGGTCAGCGTACACGCGAGGATGCCAATCCCGAGCGCCTTGGCGAGTGTCGCGGTGTCTGGCAACCGGCCAAGCGGCTCCGCGTCTGGGTCGCTCGCGGGTTCGTCCGGCGCGTTGAACCCGTACTTCTGAATCAGATCGCCGATGATCAGCAGCGCGAGCGAGAGCGGCCCGACGAAGAACCACTGATCGCAGTTCGCCCACACCCAGAAGGTGATCCCGATTGCGCCGGGAAACCGCCACGAGTCTTTCTTGTGCGGCATTCGGAACAGCAGGTACATCGTGACCGCGAGCAGCAGCATGGACACGACGAGCGGCCGGAGCGTGAACTGCGGCGCCGCCGCGAGCACGCCAACGCACGCGCACGCGGCCCACGGCCACAGCGAGAACTTCGGCCGGCGGATCGCAATCAGGATGCCGAACGCGAGTGCGACGACGAGCGCCTTGGCGCCCACGAGTAGCTTGCCGGTGTCGTTGTAGAGGAGGTACGCGACGGCGTCGGTGAGCCAACTGTGGTTCACCCACGTGCGTCCTTCGGCGCTGTAGCTGAATTGGTCACTGCCACCAGGGAAGTATTCGCCCGCGAACAACCGCTTCCCGCCCGCGAGGTGGAGCCACAGGTCCGAGTTGCGCGCAACGAACGACGCCGCGACAAACGCAAACGCGAGGACCAACCCGACGAGCGCACCGTCGATGCCGCCGTACCACGCGGGCCACCCGGCCTGTTTCGGGGTTTGGGACGCAGCGGGAGTGTCCGCGACTGGAGACGACCCGGATGCGTTAGCGCCGGACGGATTGGAGTTGGGTTGTTCGTCCGGTGAGCCGGGAGCGTTCTCGCCCGGCGTGCCGTCGCTTGGCGGCGGCGGCGGCGGGGCGGACAGCTTCACGACGACCTCATCGATATTGGCGCGAAGGCGAGCGTGGTATCACGCTAGGTTCTCCCACAAGTACGGTCAAGAAGCAGCGGAAGTTCGGTGCGGTGTGTGCGCGCCGGGTCTTTTGTCTTCTCGCTCGGAGAGGGCGTGGGCGCGTAGACCAGGGTGAAACTCGAAGAGCGCAACCCCTGGTGGGTTTCGCGGACAAACGGCAACCCTCGTGCGTCGGGTTCGCGAATGGATTCCGGGTTTTCGCAACGCCCCGCCAGTGGTTGCGCGGCGCCTTCGGCTTACTCCACGCCTGGTTACGCGCCCACGCCCTCTCCTGAGGGCTGAGGGCCTCTTAGGAACTCGCGGCGCACTTCGGCTTGTCAGCGGCGGCGGAATGCGTTCAAATCTCCATAACCTCCATGGCGCGAGGGCTGTGGCCGAACTGAAAACAAGCTCCACAGTCTCTGAATTTGCCATGTAGGGACGCTCTCCACAGCCTCGCGACTGTGGTCGAATTAATAACGCACGCAGGGAAGCGCGCCCGGAACGACTCCGGGCGGACGGAACCTTCGCCATGATGGCCCCGCTGCCGAACCACATACCCGGCAACCGGCCCGACCTACCGCGGGTCCGGCTCGACGTGCGCACCGGGGGCGGGCGCGCGGTCAGCTACGAACTCGCCACCGAAGAATTCCTCATCGGTGGCGCACCCGGTTGCGACCTGCGCCTGGCAATCCCTGGCACACCTGCGGTCGCGGTGCAAATCACGCGCAAACCCAGTGGTGTTGGAATCCGGCGCGTCACCGCCGCGATGCCGGTGCTCCTCAACGGGGCGCCGCTCCCGGCTGGCACCACGCACCAACTTCAACACGCGGACGCCATTCATATCACCGGACTGGTGCTCGCGGTTCACATTCAAGGACTGGCCGCGACCGAATCACCTGACACGTATCTCTCACCCAAACTCATTTCACTCGACGACTTGCCGTTCGCGGAGCCGCTCGAAGAGGAACCTCGGCCCGACTCCACCGCAGCGTACCAGCGCCTCGAAGAACGCAAACGCAAGATCGACGCCGAAGAAGCCGACCGACGCGCCGCGTGGGTCACACGCGACGCGGAACTGATCCGCCGTCGGCGCGAACTCGAAGCCTACGCCGACGAACTCGAAGCGGACCGCACGCTGTGGCACGACCGGCGCCGCGCGGTCGAGCAGGAACTTGCTGAGAGTCGCGTCGGCGAAGCCGCCGCTCAAGAGACCGAACTCACCCGCACGCGCACCGAACTGGCCAACTTGCGGCAGCAGTGGCTCGACGAATGCAACAAGCACCGCGAAGAATTGGCTAGCCAGGGCGAGCGCCTTCAGACGGAAAGCGAGGCATTCGAGTCCGAGCGTGCCGCGTACGAACCGAAGCGGCAAACACTTCGCGACGAACAGGCACGCACCGTGGCACAGGCGCGGGAGTTGTCGCGACAGCGCGAGTTATTCGCCGCGGATCGCGACATCTTCGAGCGTGCGACCGACACATTCGAGGCACGGCTCGCAGCGGAAACCGACCGGCTCACGACGTGGGAAGCCGATCTCACCACGCGTGAACAGGTGGTATCGCACCGCGAGGAACTGGTTCACACCGCTCGCGACGAGTTCGAGTTGGAACGAACTCGCTTTCAGGAGGATCTCGCACGCCTCGAACGCCGTACGGCGTTGGCGGAAGCAGCCGAACGCGAACTGCGAACGCGCACGCAGGAAGTGGACGTTCGACTCGAACAACTCAAGCGTGACTCGCTTGAGTGGGAAGAAACGGTCCAACTCGCAACGAGCGAGCAAGAACGTCTCCGCGCCGAAGCGGAGCGACTCGACCGTCAGAAGACCGAACTCGATACGCAGTCGGCGCTCTTTAGTGAGCGTGCGGGGCAACTTGAATCGCAACAAGCCGTGGTCGCAGTGTTCCGCGCGAAGCTCGACCGCAGCCGGCAGGACATGGAGCGCGAAGCGTGGCAACTAGCCGCGGCGCGCGTGCGCGAAGATGAATCGCTGGCCGAACTCCGCCGCCGCATTCAGGAAGCCGAAGAGGTCCGTGCCCAGATCAACTCGGTGCAGGAGAACGCCGACCAGGAACGCCGTCGGCTCGACGAACGCGACTCCCTTCTCACTGCAGGTCTGGAGGAGATTCGCGTTCAGAAAGAGGCACTCGCGACAGAAGCGAAACGCATTCAGGATCGCGAATCCGAGTTGGACAGCCGTTCGGCGGAGTTCGCGGAGCAGGCCGGGATGCTCAAGGGACGGATGACACAGGCGGTCGCTCTGCAAAGCCGGCTCGAAGCAGATCGCGTCGCGGTGCGCGAACGAGAAGCCTCGCTGTCGCAATCGGAGGAGGCACGCCAGTCGCTTCAGGAACAACTCCGCAAGCGCGTGGAAGAGTTGAGCACTCGCGGAACGGCGCTCGATGAGATGGCCCGCCAACTCGCGACCGAGCGAGCCGCGGTGAACGAGGCCAGCACCGCGATTGAAGCCGAACGTCTGACCGCGGAAGACGAACTCGCTACTCGACGACTGGAACTTGAAACGCGCGGCGAGACTGTGGAGCGACAGTCCATCGACTTCGCCGAGAAGGAGCAGGCGCTCGCGCGGCAGGTGAACTGGTTGAAGGAAGTGAGCGCGGCGGTCGCGGCGGAACGCAAGAGCCTCACAGCGGCCCGCGCGACGTGGGAAGCCGACCGCACTGCGGCCCAGGAAGCCGACCGCAACGGACGCGAACAACTCGAAGAGTTCCGCGCTCGAGCCGCGGCCGACCTCGACTCGCTCCGCGCGCAAGCACCTGAACTCAACGACCAGGCGACTCTCGCGATCGAACGGCTTGCGGGTGCGCGTGACATGCTTCGCGGTCACCTCAACGAACTGAACGAGTTCGCCCGCACTAGTCGCACCGATCTCGAAGCCGCACGCGCGCAGGTTCGCGAAGAGGCCGAACGCCTGCGCGAGAAGAACGAGGCGCTCGACCACGCGAAGGACGAACACCGGCTCGCGGTCACCGCATTCCGGCAGCAGTTGATCGAGTGGCAAGGCACCGTTTCTGAGATGCGGCGGCTCCTCTCTTCGAGCGAGAACCGTCTGGACGCGAAGCAAGCCGCCGCGACCGAAGCCGCGTCCGCGGCGACCGACGCGGCGCAGAAGCTCGCGGAGGAAACCGACCGCCTTCGCAAAGAGCGCGAGGACCTGAGCGCACGACGTGCGGAGATGGAACGCCACCTATCCGACATGCGCGAGTGGTATCGCAAGAAGCTCCGCGAACTCGCCCAATCGAAGACGGAAAGCGGAAGGCGAAAGGCGGACGAGGAACAAGACACAAACCCAACAGCACCGCGTCTCCACGACCCTGGTTCGCCTTCTGCTGATTCCGCCCTCCGCCTTCCGCTTTCCGCCTTGCCTGAAGAATTGGAACCCGGCGACCGGCAACTCGGCGAACTGCTCCGCTCGTCGGGATTGGTCGACGCGGACACGCTCGCGGCACTGTGGGAAGAATCCACGCGGCAGCGGCGCACGTTGCGTCAGGTGTTGCTCGCGAGCGGTGCCGTCACGCTTTACCAACTCGCGCTCATCGAAGCAGGCAACCTCGATTCCCTCATGCTCGGCCGATTCCGCGTTATCGATCGGCTACGTGTCACGCCGAAGGAAGCGATCTACCGGGTATACGATCCGAAGCGCTCCGGCGAGAAGTCCAGCGGGTTGTACCTCCTGCGGCACTTGAGCGAATCGGAGATGCAGGATGCGGTCCACCCGGATGAGTTCCGGCAACGGTTCTCCGCGGCGCGCGATATAACACACGCGAACCTCGCGGGCGTGGTCGAAGTTCTGGAAATCAACGGCCGCGCCGCAGTGCTCCAGGAGTGGCTGACGGGGCTGTTCAGCACCGACTGGCCCGCGTTCGCGGCGCATCCAGGTTGCTGGGTGCGACTCGCGACGATGGCCGCCGGCGCGGTCGATGCGGCGCATCGCGTGGGGTTGGTTCATGGTCGGCTCACGTCGGATTCATTCGTACTCACGCCTGAAGGCGTGCTGAAGGTAACCGACTTCGGCGAACCCGCGTGGTTGGCCTCTCTCACGCACACATCGGGCATCGAAACGTCGGTCGCGGCCGATTTGCGGGCGTTCGGGCAGGTGGTGTTCGGGTGGTCGCAGTTGGCCGGCAAGAAGCGGGTCGCGAAGACGAAGGGATTCCCCGATCCCCTGTGGGCCGTCATCCGGAGGCTGGAAGCCGACGCGGAACCGCCGATGGCCGACACCGTCGCGGTGGCGCAGCCATATCAGTCCGCGGCGGATTTGCTCGCCGATCTCCAGCGCATCGCACGCGACACGCCGTTCAGCGACGACGCGTGGGAACGCCTGCTGAAGCACGTCGCGGACAACGCGCCCGACGCGCCCGCCAGGCTGAAGAAGGCGGGGTAGGAGAACCCACCTCCCAACCCCTCCAGTTTGAAGCCGCTCGCGGCTTCGCGAGAGATCGCTCGCGAAGCCGCAAGCGGCTCCCAAGTGCGTTGTCTGTCTTTCCCTCCCCCCCGCAGGGAGGGGGTTACCTTTCCGCTTGCCGTTCCGCGGCGGTCGCCGCTACCATGCGTTGGTGCCTCTCTTCTCGCCTTTCGGCATTCATGCCAATCGGTTCCCGGTCGGTCATCGTCGTAATTGGTAGGAGGATATGGCCAAATCCGGCGCGCCACCGATTACGCGACCGCTCGCGGGCACGGAACCCGCCCCGGACGCAATACCCGTCGATCCGCTTCCCAACGGAACGGAACGACCCGGTGACGACGCGCTTGTGGCCACCTTCAATCAGGTACGCGACGAACTCGTTAGCACCCTGATGTACCTGCTCGGGAACTCCGACGACGCACAGGACGCGGCCCAGGAAGCGTTCCTGAAATGCTGGCGGGCACGCAGTTCGGTGCCGGACGTGCAGAACCTTCGGGCGTGGATCTTTCGAGTGGGGCTGAACGCAGCCAAGGACTTCCAGCGCAGCGCCTGGAACCGAAAGAGTCGCCCGCTCCCAGAGGACGACGTGATGCTCCCCACGCGGGACGACGCGCCGGGCCAGGCGGTCGAGGACCAGGAATCCCTCGACCGCCTCCGTCAGGCGATTACACAACTGCGGCAAGACGAAAAAGAAGTGTTCCTGCTGAGGCAAAACGGCGATCTCACTTACGAGCAGATCGCCGAGATTCGGAACGCCCCCGTGGGCACCGTGAAGACCCAGATGCGAACCGCCCTCATCAAGCTCCGCAAGGTACTCGCAGGAAAGGATGAAGGATGAAGGATGAAGGATGAAGGATGAAACAGAGCGGATCGAAGCCGGCTTGCTTCGGTTCATCCTTCATCCTTCATCCTTCATCCCTCCTCACAAAGATGAACTGCCAACACTGCCAAACCCTGTTGCTCGATCACCTTTATGGCCTCCTCGAAGGCACGGAAGGTGCAGGCGTTGACGCGCACCTCGCGACGTGCCCCTCCTGCGCCGCTGCGCGCGACGAGACCGCCCGCGTTCAGGGGCTGATCGCCCGCGCCGCGAAGGCCACGTTCCCGACCACCAAGTTCGAGCAGCCGGTTCCGGTTCCGCAGAGGTCCACCACGCGGATCCCGGCCCCAATGCCCGCGGTTCTGCCGTTCCCGGCGAACCCCGCTCGCGACCGCAAGACCCCGCGCCGCATCGCGGCCATCCTTCCATGGGCAGTCGCTGCAACGGTACTGCTCGCGATCCCCGGTACCGTCGTCCCGGTACTCAGCGTTTTCCGCCGCGCTGATAGCACCCGCCGCGAAGCCGAGGTCGCACAGCTCGGCGCCGACGAAGCCAACACCGCCACCGCGACTGTCCGGCGCGGTCGCGGAACCCGCCTCAGTGACGCGCAACTGAAACTTGTCACCGCCGAACAGACCCAGACCGCACTGTTCAACACGTGGGTGGACGAACAGAAGACCGCGGTGCAGACCGCCGCTGCCCACAAGATCACCATCGACGTGCTGAAGCCCGCGACCGTTCAGCCCGGTGCGCCCAACGATTTCCGTCTCGTCGTTCGCGACGAACGCCCGGTGTGGGAGTCGCGCGACACAAAACTGGTCGCAGAAATTCACACCAGCGACGCAGTTCTCTTCACCCAGGATCTCGATCACGAGAAGCGGGGAAACGAACACGCGATGCGCCTGCCCGCGAGCGCCTGGTCGAAGTTAAAGCCAGACAGCGAACTCACGCTCGTCGTCTCGCTGGTCGAGGTGAACACCAACGCCCGCAAGACGCTTCAGGAGGTGCGCCTTGCCGGTCCTGTGTTCACGACACTGCTCGTCACCGACAAGCCGACCTACCGCCCCGGTGAGCGGTTGTTCTTCCGTTCGCTCACGCTCGATCGCATCACACTCAGGCCACCGCAGCGCGAGCAGATTCTCCGCTACGACCTCGTCGCCGGGACCAATCCGCACGGGCGCGCCCTCTCCGGGCTGACCGCGACTGGCACCACCGAACTCATTCGAGTCAACGGCGACCCCAACGGTCGCGTCGAACCGGTCCGCACCGCCGACGGGCAACCGGTCCGCGGCGTCGGGTGCGGTGAGTTCGTGATGCCCCCAGACCTCGCGGACGGCGAATACACGCTCGTGCTACGTGAACTCCTCCACCCCGGCGGCGCACCGGCCACGATGCCCCTTCCGGTCGCGCGCACGATCAAGGTTCGCTCCGGCGAGAAAGACACCTACGCCAAACTGATCGGGTTCACGGGTGCGTCCTACGCCCCCGGCGCCGCCGTCGAAGCTTGGGCGGAACTGAAATTCCAGGACAGACCAGTACAGGACGCGGAGGTCATCGCAATCACGGTCGAAGCCGACGGCGTGCCCCTCGCCGACGTCCAAGTCGCGCCGAAGACTGACGCGACGGGCCGCGCGAAGATCAACTTCACGCTGCCCGACGATGTCCTCAACGGCGACGTGCGATTGAAGGTCAAGTTCCGCGCTGCTGGCCGTGAAGAAGTGGTCGCGGACCGAGTGCCCGTCGTCGGGCGACGACTTGTTGTCGAGTTCTTCCCCGAGTGCGGCGACACGATCGTCGCGGGCGTGCCCTGTAAGGTGTACGTCCGCGCGACCACGCCCGCCGGGCAACCGGTGGACATTCGCGGCGTCATCACCGACGGCCGACAGACGCTCGCAACGGTGAACACGCTCCGCGACGAGGAACCCGGCGCGAACCGCGGACTGGCGTCGTTCACCTTCACGCCAAAGCCCGGAACCCGCGTCTGGCTGAAACCCGACGCCCCGAACACCGTTTACGCGCCGATCATAGTCGGCGCCCCGGTACCCGTGTCCGCGGTTGCGCTCATGGGCGGTCCCGGCGCGGTCGCGGCCCGCACCGGATTCGTACTCCCCGAAACGAAAATCGACGGCGTGGTGATGAGCGTTCTGGACACGATCACCTCGCCCGGGCAGCCGATCCGCGTCCACCTGCACTCGGTCGGCCCGCCACGAACGATCATCGTCGGCGCGTACGTGCGGGGGCGACTCTGCGACACACAGAAGGTGACCGTCGAACCCGGTCAGCTCGCGGAAGTGAAGTTGATGGCAGGCAGCGACCCGCGCGGCGGCGTGGTTCGCATCACCGCGTTCGAGGAAGTGGAAACGAAAGACATCGACGCGAAGCCCGATCTGAAGCCGGTCGCGGAGCGCCTCGTGTTCCGCCGCGCCGGTGAGGTTCTGAAACTGTCGCTCGCGGTTTCGCCCGCGGATGGATCAGCGCCGAAGATCGCATACGCCGCCGGGACCGGCCTGAACTGTACGATCTCCGCCACCGACGAGAAGAACAACCCAGTCGCCGCGGTGCTATGGGCCGCTGTCGTGAATACCGGCGTTGCGCCAGGCGCGAAGGACCGGACGATGCCGACGCACTTCCTCCTCGCGGGCGATGTGAAGAACCCCGACGAACTGGAATACGCGGACTTCCTGCTGACCGATCACAAGCACGCGGGCACGGCGCTCGACCTCGTTCTCGGAACCCAGGGCTGGCGCCGGTTCGCGGAGCAGGTGAAGACCTCGACCCCGGCGAGCGAGCAAAAACAACCGCCCTCCGCGGCCCACAACCCGGAACTGACCCGGTTGATGGTTCAGAACGGGCAGAACGCGATTCTGGCCGAACCGAGTGCGGCGCGCGAGTACCGCAAGATCGCCGAGACCTACGGCCCGCTCTACGAGCGGGCAGTGCAGTCAGTCGCGCGGGCGAAGGCCGCACTCGATGCGGCCCAAACTGAGGCACGCGACACTCGCGCGATTCAGCAAGCCGAGTCATTTGCCGAAGTCACGGGGCGTGATGCCGCCGACAAGCGGGACCGCGCCGAAGCCGCTCGCGTACCAGTGCGGCAGTTCCGCTCCGTGGTGTGGTACGGTGTCGCCGGGTTCGCCGCGATCGCGATGCTGTGCGCCGGCGTCTCGCTCGCCCGACCGAATACACGCCTTCCGCTCGGCGCGAGCACACTCGGTTCCTTCGGACTCGCCGCGTTCCTCTTCGTCGCCGCCGGTTGGAGTGACGAAGCGCGAGCGAGCGCACGGGGTATGGCCGCGAACAGGGACGCCGAACAACCGATGACACCCGGGACGACTCCCGAACTCCATCCGAAGGGCGAGGCGGTCGTTTCGCGCCCACCCACCAAAGACGGGCCGCCGAACGGGTTCAGCGCGAAGAACGACGGCTCCGCCAAGGTAACAACAAACGTGGAGAGCGGTGGTCCACCGTTCGCCCCACCGCGAGCGCCCAATGGACCGGTGAAAGAGCCCGGCTACACGCTCGCGTTCGCACCGCCGCCGGTCTTCCTCCCGAACGCCACCCGTGGAGCCGACGCAAAGGGTGGTTTCGGTGGCAGTGGTGTGGGTGGGCTTACGGTGCCCGTGGGCCCGGACCAGATCCACGGTGTGAAACCGATCGCGCCACCCAGCGCGGTGGGTGCGCCCGCTCCCGGCGGGTCGTATCCGCACAACCGCGCTGGCGTCACGGCCAGCGACCTCGAGAAGCATGCCCCTTCTTTCTTCGGCGGAACGGCGCTTCGCGCCATGAGCGACGACCGGGCCGACGCACTGAAGAAGGCGACCGACAAGGCCGCGTGGTACGCGGACGAACGCCAGCGGATCATCACCGACTCGCTGAACGCTCACCTCGCCGGGCGCGCTAAGGCGGTCGGGCCGGAGAACCCCATCACGCAGTTCCCGCGCGACGGGGCGCTGACTAAGGAGAAGGTCGAGGCGTTGGCGATTCAACAGGTTCGCAGCACCGTGGCCCCGATTGCGCCGCTCGTGGTGCGCGAGTACGCGGCGCCGCGGCCCACGCCCACGCCGCTGCTCGACGCGACGGACGCCCCGGACACGATCCTTTGGCAACCGGTCATGATCTTGTCGTCGGACGGCGAGACCGTCGTGAACTTCCATCTTGGCGACGCGACCGGCGGCTACCGGGTCGTGGTCGCGGGCCACACCGCCGACGGGCGTCTGGGCGAAGCTCGCACCGTGATCGCCGTCGCGAAGCCGCAGACGACGGTTCTGCCGGGCGTACCGACCACGCCGAGTACGCAGCCGGAACCGTGACCGCACGCCGATTTCCCGCACTCTTATTCGGCCCGCCGTGAGCGCACTGCTCCCGGCGGGCCGAAGCGTTTGAGTGGGGAATCGCAAGGAGAATCGCAATGCGGATTCGTGCGTTCGGGTTGGCGGTCGCGGTGTGCGTGCTGGTTCCCGCCTTCGGGAGCGCACAGCACATCGGTGTAGGTGGTGGTTATCCGTACGGCCCGCGTGTTGCGCCGGCCTGGAGCTACCCCGGACTCTACGGTGGACCCTTTGTCGGTTACCCGACACCACTGCGATACGGCTACGGCGGGTTTTCGAGTTACGACCCGCTTGGCCCAAACATTGGTGTGTATACCGGGTCCGGTTACCCCGGCTTCGGCTACCCGGGCTACTACGGTGGGTACGGCTACCCCGGTTACTACGGGTCGCGCGGCTTCTATGGTTCCCCTGGGCGAGCGGGGAGCGTGTGGTCGAACGGACTGAGCCTGTATGGTCCACCGGTGCCGGTGTACGGTCCGGTGCCGGGCGTCTTTGGCAACAACGACCTTGTCCGGCAGTACCGCAGCACGCTCTCACCGGCTTTCCCGGGTTACGGGTGGATCGGCATCTACGCCGCATCGCCACGCCTGCGCCACCCGAGCGTGTCGGTGTGGCCCACGGTGGAACAGTTCAGCACCGCCCCCATCGAAGCGGTGCCCGCCGCGAAGAACGGTGGGCGCCTCATCCTGTCGGTGAAGGTGCCACAACCGGCGGCGGAGGTGTTCGTCGATGGCAAGAAAACCGCGCAGACCGGCACCGACCGCATCTTCGAGTCACCGCCTCTCGAAGCCGGGAAATCGTTCAAGTACACCGTGACGGCACGGTGGGTGGAACGCGGGCAGGTGGTGGAGGTGTCGCGTGAGGTGACCGGCACACCGGGCGAAGTGGTCCGCGTGGACTTCGGCAAGTAGGTCGGGGTCTTCGACGCGACGAGGCGAAACGTCGGGCCTCGAAGACTCGGCCCGACTTACGCGAGTGCTTTCTCGACCAACTCCCCATGCACGTCGGTGAGGCGCATGTCGCGCCCGCCGAAGCGGTACGTCAACTTCTTGTGGTCGAAGCCGAGCAAGTGCAGCGCGGTCGCGTGGAGGTCATGGACCTGCACCTTGTCCTTCACGGCGTGGTAGCCGAAGTCGTCCGTTTCGCCGACCACGGCGCCGCCCTTCGTGCCACCGCCGGCCATCCACATCGTGAAACCGTAAGGGTTGTGGTCGCGCCCGTCGCCGCCTTGCGCCACTGGCGTGCGCCCGAACTCGCCACCCCAAATTACCAGCGTGTCTTTTAACAGGCCCAACCGCTTCAGGTCGGTGAGCAACCCCGCGATGGGCTTGTCCACAGCACGCGCATTGTCCTCGTGCCCCTTCTTGAGGTTCTGGTGCTGGTCCCAGCGGTCGTGGCCGACGTTCTGGCAGAGCAGTTCCACGAACCGCACGCCACGCTGAACAAGTCGCCGCGCGATGAGGCACTGCCGACCGAACACTTCTGTCTTCTTGTCGTCGAGACCGTAGAGCTTCTGCGTCTCGTCGGTTTCTTTCGCGAGGTCCGCGAGTTCCGGCACCGCAGTCTGCATGCGGAACGCGAGTTCGTAGTT
>SXID01000104.1 GCA_005772955.1 Planctomycetia bacterium | reverse complement strand
AGTCATCACGCTCCGCGTGATGTCCGCTGCACAACGCAGAATGCGATCGTCGTTTCAAGTGCGACATCACGCGGAGCGTGATGACTACGATGAAAACCGCGTGATGTCCGCTGCACAACGCAGAATGCGATCGTCGTTTCAAGTGCGACATCACACGGAGCGTGATGACTACGATGAAGACAGAGGCGACCTGATGCTTCCTTCCGCATTCACCCGCCGCGATCTGTTCCGCAGCGTGCCCGGCGGCATCGCGTTCGCCGCGCTCACGTCGCTGCTGCGCGCGGAAGACGCCGCGCCGCACGCGGACTTCAAGCCGCGAAAGCCGCACTTCGACGCAAAGGCGAAGGCGGTCATCCATCTGTTCCAGAACGGCGGCCCATCGCAGATGGATCTGTTCGACCCGAAACCGGCACTCGACCGGCTTCACGGGAAGACCTACGCGGACAAGCTCGCGGGCGAGATCGAGTTCGTGCAGAACGCCGGCGCGATCATGCGCAGCCCGTTCAAGTTCGCGCGTCACGGCAAGTGCGGAGCGCCGGTGTCCGACGCGATGCCGCACTTCGCGGGCGTGGTCGATGAGGTCGCGTTCATCCGCTCGATGCATACGACGAACATCACGCACGAGCCTGCCGTGTACATGATTCAGTCCGGCAAGATTGCACCCGGTCGGCCGACAATCGGCGCGTGGGTCACGTACGGCCTCGGCAGCATCAACCAGAACCTCCCGGCGTACGTCGTGCTGGACGACCCGAAAGGGCTTCCGGTGAATGGCGTCGAGAACTGGCAGGCCGGGTTTCTGCCGCCGATGTTCCAGGGCACGCGATTCCGCTCGACCGGTTCGCCGGTGCTGAACCTGAAACCCGACACCGAGCGCCCCGCGACCGTCACGAAGGCCGAGAGCGAATTGCTTTCAAAACTCGACGCGATGCACAAGCGCGAGCGCCCCAACCAGCCGACGCTCGACGCGCGAATTGCCGCTTACGAACTCGCGGGCCGCATGCAACTCGAAGCAACAGACGCGCTCGACATCACGAAGGAACCGCTGCGCATTCAGGAGATGTACGGCATCGGCCGCGAGCCGACGGACTCCTACGGACGCCGGTGTCTGATTGCACGCCGCTTGATCGAACGCGGCGTGCGGTTTGTGCAGCTTTACATCAACAGCCACATCTGGGACACGCACTACTCGATCGCGAACGAACTGAAGTCCGCGTGCGACCGCACCGACCGACCAACGGCGGCACTCGTTCGCGACCTCAAGCAACGCGGTCTGCTCGACAGCACGCTGGTGGTGTGGGGCGGCGAGTTCGGGCGGCTCCCCATTTCGCAACTCCCGACGGACAAGGACGAGCGGAAGGCCGGTCGCGACCACAACAAGAACGCGTTCTGCACGTGGATGGCTGGCGGCGGCGTGAAGCCGGGCATCACCTACGGCGCAACGGACGAACTCGGCCTGAACGCGGTGGAGGGTCGCGTGAGCGTCCGCGACTGGCACGCGACCATCTTGCACCTGCTCGGCATGAACCACGAGCAACTCTTCATCGAGCAACACGGCCTGAAGGAGAAGCTCACCGGCGTCGAGGAAGCCCACGTCGTGAAGGGGATTCTGGCATGATACGACGCGCAAGAAATGCAGAGACGGAGTGGCGCACCTTTCGATACACAAGACCGTGGTTGCACTGGTTAACTGGGAAGGCGAGTGAACGACAATTGCGTTTATTCGCTGTGGCTGCGTGTAGGCTCGCGTGGCCGAAGTTGTCAGACGCACGGAGTCGGTGTGCGGTAGAAGTCGCCGAGCGCTTCGCGGATGGATTAGCAAAGACGGAAGAACTCACACAGGCGCGGGAGGGTGCGACGGACGCCTTCAACGAAGTTCGCGGGGACAATGATGATAGTTTAGCACTTGCTCCTGCGCGATATCGACGGAGTGCGCGGGTCGGTGTCCGGTGGGCGTGCCTCGCTGCTTGGGTTGCGACGGGTGATGCACAACAGGGTGCGTTTACAGCAGAATCGGTTGCAAACAGCAAAGACCTGTTGGCTCATTGCGGTTTGTTGCGCGACATCTTCGGGAACCCGTTCCGGCCGGTCGTCGCCGATCACGCGTGGCGCACTGACACCGCGATGTCACTCGCGCGGCAGATGTACGAATCGCGTGACTTCAGCGCGATGCCGATCCTCGCGGATGCTCTCCAAGACGCCGGCTGTGACAATACCGATATCCTCAATCACTGTCGCGACGCCAACGCGACGCACGTTCGCGGGTGTTGGGTCGTCGATCTCGTGCTGGGTCTTTCGTAGGGTGGGTCGAGGGCCGCGCCTCGCGGGCCGAAGGCCCACCATAACCGTTAACGTGAAATGGTGGGCCTTCGGCCCGCGAAGCGCGGCCCTTGACCCACCCTACAAGACGCGACGCGAGGGCGCGAATTGTAAAATGTTCCACGTGGAACGTCGATACTCGTTAGAATGTCGCGCCGCTCCGTTCCACGCCCTCCGGCCTCTCCCATGCCCACCGACTGCCGCGACTTCGGTTACACCGCAAACGACCGCTGGGCGAAATTCCCGACCGGCTTCGGCTGGAAGGAAGTCGCCGCGGTCGCAACCGACTCACGCGACCGCGTGTTCGTGTTCAGTCGCGGTGAGCACCCGCTGATGATCTTCGAGCCTGACGGTACGTTCGTCGCGGAGTGGGACGCGACGATGTTCGTCCGGCCGCACGGCATCACCATCGGGCCGGACGACGCGGTGTATTGCACCGACGACATGGGGCACACCGTGCGGAAGTTCTCGCCAAGCGGCGAGTTGCTGTTCACGCTCGGCACGCACGGAACACCGTCCGACACCGGCGCGACCAGCATCGACTTCCGCACGATCAAGCATGCCGGACCGCCGTTCCACTACCCGACGAACCTCGCGATCGCGCCAGGCGGCGAGTTGTACATCACCGACGGTTACGGCAACGCTCGCGTTCACGTGTTCACGCCCGACGGGCGGCTCCTCTTCTCGTGGGGCGAACCGGGCAGCGGGCCGGGTCAGTTCCGCGTGCCGCACGGCATCGCAGTGGATCGCAACGGCGTGGTGCACGTCGCGGACCGCGAGAACAGCCGTATTCAGAGCTTTACGCCGAAGGGCGAGTTCCTCTCCGAATGGACCGGGTTGGCGCGGCCGTCGCAGGTGTTCATCGACCGCGCCGGGCGGTTCTTCGTCGCGGAACTGGGCTACCGCGCCGGGATGTGGCCCGGCACGACGGCACCCACGCCGAACGCAACCGGCGGCCGCGTGAGCGTGTTCGATGCACAGCGAAATCTCATTGCGCGCTGGGGAGGCGGCGAAAACCCGACCGCGCCCGGCGACTTCTTCGCCCCGCACGACATCTGCGTCAATTCGCGCGGCGATGTGTACGTTTCGGAAGTGACGTGGTCCGCGGGCGGCAATCGCGGACTGGTGACCCCGGACTGTCACGCGATGCAGAAATTCGTCTTCGGGGACGTCAAATGAAAGCCTGGCGATTCCATGCGTTTGCAGACATACGACTCGACGAGGTGCCCGAACCCGTCTGCGGGGCCGGTCACGTTATCGTTGAACCCATCTGCGTTCAGCCAAGCGTTACTGAGGCTCAACTCGCGCAGGGCATACCCACGCTTGCCTACGATCGCGTGAAGCGGCGACTCGAAACGGAAGCCCCGCTTCAACTCTTCGGACACGAGTTCTGCGCGAGAGTTCTGGAAGTGGGGCCGGGCGTGACTCGCGTGAAGGTCGGCGATCGTGTCGCGGCGCGGGCAAAGTTGCCGTGCGGAACGTGCCCACTGTGTCTCTCCGAGCGAAGCACGCTCTGCCGTAAAGGACCAGTCATCGGTTTCGACCTACCGGGCTGCTTCGCGGAACGGGCACGCATCCCGGAGATCGCGCTCACGCTCGTGGACGAGCGCATTTCGGACAGCGAAGCCGCGTGCCTTCAGTCGCTGAGCGACAGCGTTGCGGCGGTCGAAACGGCCGAACTGCAAATGGCGGATACCGTGGTGATCTTCGGTCAGGGCAGCATGGGGCTGGAGTGTTTGCAGATCGCCCGCATCAGCGGCGCCGGCCGGATCATTACCGTGGACGTGCGCGAGGAGGCGTGCGCAATGTCGCGTGAACTCGGTGCGGACCATGCGATCAACGCGAAAGAGCACGACCCCGTGTCCACCATACGCGACCTGACCGAAGGCAACGGCGCGGACGTAGTATTCGAGTGCGCCGGCGGCAGCCCGAAACAGGGGTTAGCCGGGAATCAGTCGCTCCTGAACGCGTTCGACGCGGTGCGTTCGGGTGGGAAGATCATCGGGGTGTCGTGGTTCGGTGTGCCGCTCGAAGTGAACCTCGACTTCCTCCGCGAGCGCAGCCTGCGCTACCTGTTTCCCGACATCAGCACGCTTGGGCACCTCGAGCACACGGTGCGATTGGTCGGGTCTGGGCGTGTGCGACTCAAGCCCACCATCACGCACATACTGTCCGGCATCAACGCGGTACCCCAGGCGTTCGAGATCACCGCGAACAAGGGGAGGTACAAGGCGATCAACCCCGCACAAGTGATGATGCGAGGGTGACGCGAACGCTGCCTCCCGGAACACGCCTCCTAATCGCGTCAGGTCTGCACCGCCTTCGGTCGCGGCTGTATAATGTCCTGTATCGTTAGAAACCGCGAGGTTCGCCACGCGATGACCGGCTCCCTGATTCAGAACATCCACCACTATTGCATCGGGCTCAGTTACCTGTGCGCCTTCCTCCTCGAAACCGCCCGACTGCTGTGGCCGGCGAAGGGGTGGCGGATCACGGGGTTGGGGTTCGGTGCTGCGGGGCTGTTCGCGCACACCGCGTATCTGCTCGTGCAGCAACCGTCGCCCGCAGTGCCCTACGGTTCCGTCCTGATGCTCGCGTGGGTACTCGCGATCTTCTACTTCTACGGCACTGTTCATTTCGCGAACGTTGACCGGTCTGCCAAGTGGAGCGATGCGTTTCGCCAAGCACGACCGGGAGCGGCGTGGGCCGTGTTCGTGCTGCCGGTCGTCATCGGACTGGTCGCCCTGTCGCGTGTGTTGCTCACCGCCGCGCCCGATCACGCCGCCTTCAACTTCGCGGGGTGGGCGAGCGGCGATCGCTTTTGGGGCGCCATTCACGGCCTCCTGATCCTGTTCGCATCGGGGGGCGTGAGCGTCGGTTTCCTCGCGAGCATGATGTACCTCATCCAGGCACGCCGGTTACGGCGGAAGGTCGCACCGGCAACCGTCGTGCCGTTGCTCAGTCTGGAGCGACTCGAAACGATGAACCGGCGGGCGATTAACATCGCGTTCCCGATGCTCACGGCCGGATTGCTCGTGGGGACACTGCTCATCCCGCACGGACCGTCTCTGAGTGACAACTGGTTATCAGTGAAGGTGCTTTCTACCACCGGGCTGTGGCTCGTATTCCTCGTACTCCTCTACTTGAGGTACGGGGCGCACGTCCCGGCGCGGCGGCTCGCGTTGTTCTCCGTCGTGGCGTTCTCGCTGTTGCTGGTAGCGTTGGTCGCATCGCATCCGTTCGCGCTCGGAGATGCGAAGTGAACCTCCGCGCGATCGGCTGTAATGTTGCGTCAGCCGCTGTCGAGTTGCGCGAACGGCTTGCGTTCAACCCAGACAAAACGCAAAAAGCACTGACCGAACTGAACGCCCGGTTCACGGCCGAAGCGGTCATCCTCGACACGTGCAACCGCGTCGAGATCTATGTCTCGCGACAGGACACTGTCGCGCCGCTGCACATCCCGCTGATGGCGGAGTTCCTCGCGGAGGTTCACGGCGTCCCCGCGGCCGAGATCGTGCCACACCTCTACGAACACGCCGACGCGGGCGCCGCGAAGCACCTGTTCCGCGTCGCGTCCGGCCTTGACAGCGTCGTTGTTGGCGAGGGGCAGATCGCCGGGCAAGTGAAGGACGCGTACGAAGCCGCATTGAAAACCACCGCGACCGGTCCGCTGCTCAACACCCTCTTTCCAGCGGCAATTCGCGTGTCAAAACGCGTGCGTTCCGAGACCGGAATCGCACTCGGACACGTCTCCGTGCCGAGCGCCGCGGTGGACTTCGTGCGACAGGTGTTCGACACATTTGCTGACAAAACCGTGCTGGTGATCGGGGCGGGCGAGATGGGCCGACTCACCCTGAAGCACCTCGCCGAACTGGAGCCAGCCGCGATACTGGTAACGAACCGCAGTCCAGAGAACGCCGCGAACGTGGCTCAGGAGTGCGGTGGTCAGGTCATCCCGTGGCAACAACTCGACGATGCGCTGGTGCGGGCCGACATCGTGCTAAGCACGACTGGCGCCCCGGAACCGATCGTAACGCGCCGTCGGTTCGACGAGAAAGTTCGCCGCCGGCGCGCCGGGCGCACGCTTGTGATCTTCGACATCGCAGTGCCGCGAGACTTCGACCCCGCGATCCACGACGGTGAAGTGAGCGTGTTCAACGTGGACGACCTCGCACGCGAAGCCGACCGTTGTCTGGGCGAGCGCAAGCGCCATCTCCCTGCTGCGGAAGCCATTGTCGAGGCGGAAGTGACGAAGTTCGTGGGCGACTGGAACACGCGTGCGAACGGGCCAGTGATCGGCCAGCTCCTCTCCGAAGCAGACAAACTCCGTGAGTCGCTCCTCGTCCCACTGCTGGCACAGATGAACGGCAAGTTGACGGACAAGGAGAAGGCGGACATCGAGAAAGCGTTCCGCCTGTTTCAGGGGCGGTTGTTGCACGGCCCGATCGCGGCGCTGAACGAGGCGAGCCGCGACGGTCATGGCGGTCTTCGCGAAGCGCTCCGAAAGCTCTTCGGACTGAAGGGGTAGCCGAGGGGCTTGCGCTGTGGACTTGTAACTCAGCCGCGTTCGGCCGAGTTCGCGTCTTCCCCGTCGATGAGTTTCTGTAACTTTTTGGCGATGGGTGAGAGCTTCATTGTTCCGAAGGAACCCTCCTGGCGTTGAGCCTT
>SXID01000103.1 GCA_005772955.1 Planctomycetia bacterium | reverse complement strand
TAAGCACGCGAACCGCAGCACCCGGAACCGGAGTCGCGGTCGAAGAAGCTCCGCACGCGGTCGCCCATGCCGAGGCCGAAGGCGCTGCCTCCGTTACAGCCGTTACACCCGTTGCACGACATCGGGTACGCCGCCGCGCCGGAACAGCTGCCACCATAGCAACTGTACCGCGGGCCGCCGGAACAGCCGTTGCACCCGTTGCTGTCGCGGCTGAAGATGTCGCGGAAGTAGCCATTGAACTGCGGCGCGTCCGGTGCGGACGTGAGCGCGGTCATCATCACGATGCTGTACATGGTCGGTTTCTCGCGGGGCGCGTTAAACTGGAGGATTTGCGTAGACCACAGTGCGAGGATAACCGGCACGTGATGAGCGGGCAAACCGGCGTGAGGTAATCTTTACAACTAAACCGCAAGCGTAAGCTCCACTCCCGCGTGATGCGACGTTCGCATATAATCGGCGTAATCGGAAGAGGGCCGTGTTCTCCGAGAGTGGAGTCGACTTGCCGCGGAATTGGTTTTCGCCCCGGAGGGGCTAAAACCAAGAAGACGCGCCCAGGAGTTTCTATGCCGCTTCGCAATCTGGCCTGGCTGCTGATGGTGCCCGCGATCGTGGGGCTGGGTTTGGCGGTCAGTTTCAGCGCGCCCCCACCGGAAAAGGACTACGACCGCGTCCGTCAGATCGTGAACGTACTCGCGGAGGTGGACGCCAACTTCTACCGCGAACTCTCCGAAGACGAGAAACAGCAACTCGTCGAGGACATGATCAACGGCGGGCTGCGCAAACTCGACCCGCATTCCGAGTACCTCAACGACAAACAGCTCAAGCAGTTCGAGTCTGACGCGAAGGGGAGTTTCGGTGGGGTAGGCATCGTACTCACGACCGACGCGACGACGAGGTTCCTCAAAGTCGATCACCCGATGCCGGGCACGCCCGCTTACGACGCCGGGATTATCGCTGACGATCTCATCGTGAAGGTGGGCGACAAGTCTACCGAGGGCATGACGGTGCCCGACGCGAGGAAGCTGATCGTCGGCGAACTGAAAACGCAGGTCAAACTCACCATCCGGCGTGCGGGTCGCAACCCGACCGACGAAGAGGTGATGCTAACACGCGCCGCCATCTCGCAGCACCCCGTGTCGGGGGTGCGTCGTCGGGCCGACGACCCGAACAAGTGGGAGTGGTTCCTCGACAAGCCGAACGGCATCGGCTACATCCGCCTCAGCGGGTTCAACGAGCTGACCACAAAGGAACTGAAGGCCGCGGTGGAGGAGATCGAACGCGACGGCGGCAAGGCGATCGTCCTCGACCTGCGAGAGAACCCCGGCGGGTTGCTCAGCGAGGCGATCGATGTCGTGGATCTGTTCCTCTCCGAAGGCAAGATCGTCAGCACGCGGAACGACCGGGGAAGCAAGGAACGCGTGTGGGATGCGAAGAAGGACGGCACCGTGTTTCTCCCCACAGAGCAGAAGTTCATCGCGGTACTGGTGAACGACGGCAGCGCGAGCGCCAGCGAGATCGTCGCGGCCGCGCTTCAGGACCACAAGCGGGCAATCGTCGTCGGCGAGCGCAGCTACGGTAAGGGAAGTGTTCAGAAACTCCACCACATGGGCGGGCAGGGGGACCAGCGGACCGCGGTAAAGTTCACCACCGAGACGTACTGGCGGCCGAACGGGGAGAATATGGACCGTCTTCGCGCCGTGAAGATCGGGTCCGACCAGTGGGGCGTGAAGCCCGACTTCGAGATGCCCACCACGAAGGAGGAGAAACTTCGCGCCGACGTGGAACAGTTGAAACTCCAGTGGGTGGCGGGCAAGCCGGACGTGGTGAAGCCACGACCGGCGCCGACGCCGAAGAGCATCGACGGCAAACCACTGGTGGACGAGAGCAAGCCGTTCGTGGATCAACCGTTGAAGAAGGCGATTGAACTACTCAAGAAGAAGCTCGGCGGCATGGGGGTCGCTCCGCCACCGCCAGTGCGCCGCGTGCCGGAGCCGATCTTGGGCTAAGTTGTCTGAAGGCGTCAGGGTTAAAAACAAAGACGACTCCGATGAACCGTTCCCTCATCATCCTCGCTTCGCTGCTCGTCGTGCTGTGGGCGCGGTCCGCGTTCTACACGGTGGACGCGGCCGAGTTCGTGTACGTCACGCGGTTCGGCGCGCCCGTCGCCGTTCACGACGGCGGCACCAACGCGGGGCTGCACGTCAAGGCACCGTGGCCGGTCGATTCCACACTGCGCATCGACCGGCGCGTGCAGTCCTTCGATCTACCCGCAGTCGAAGCACTGACCCGCGACCCGGTCACGAAGACCGTCGATAAGACGCTCGCGGTCGATGCGTTCGTGACGTGGAAGATCCCCGACGACGCCGCCGCCGACCGGTTCGTGAAGACCGTTCGCACGCCCGAACAGGCGAAGAAGATTCTGGGCCCGATCGTCAACAACCGGCTCGCGACGCTCATCGGTGCGATGCCAATTGAAGACCTCATCGGCGTGACCGACGATCTTCGGCTCATCGACGAGCGAAACGAGCGAGTCCGGCGCCGGTTGCTCGGCACCGAGAACTTGACTGGCGGACCGGCAAACCCAGCCGACGACATCCGTGCAAAGGCGCTCGCGGAATACGGCATCCAGGTGATCGACATCCGCATCCGCCGGTTCAGTTACCCGAATGAGGTGCGGAGCAGCATCGCGGAGCGCATCCGCAGCGAGCGTGCGAAGAAGGTGGCCGAGTACGAGAGCGAAGGCCGCAAACAGGCCTCGGCCATCACCACCGACGCCGACCGCGCTGCCCGTATCATCGAAGCCGACGCGAAGGCACAGAAGACCATCATCGAAGGGCAGGCCAACGCCGACGCGGCCCGCATCCGCGCCACGGCCTACGCGCAGGATCGCGACTTCTACCTTTTCTTGGAACAACTCAGGTCGTTCCAGGCGATGCTCGCCGACACGCGTGACGTGCTGCTGCTGACCACCAAGCACCCACTGTTGCGGATCATTCAGGGACCACCGGCACCGCCGAAATAGGCGAACCCCGACCGCAAGGCCGGGGGTGCGTCCGCGAGTCGAAAAACCCCCTGGCCTCGCGGTCGGGGTTCGCCAAACGGTCACGCCAGGAAACCCATGTTCCGCGCTCGTTACATCTTCGTTCTGGCGCTCGGCATCTACCTCCTCACGGGCGTCTATCAGGTCGCGCCGGAAGAACGCGCCGTCGTGCGTCGGTTCGGAGCGGTCGTGTCGCGCCCGGGGCCGGGGTTGGGCGTTGGCCTGCCCTGGGGCATCGACCGCGTGGACCGCGTGCCAGTGCGCACTGTGCGGCAGCTTCGCGTCGGCTACGACGCCGAAGCCGTCAACGACACGACCACGCCCGTGGGCCAACTGCTCACCGGCGACCAGAACCTCGTGAACGTGCAGATCATTCTTGACTACGCCATCGGCGAAGCCGACCAGGATCTCGATGACTACGTGATTCACCGTGAGTTGGTGGATGCGACCCTCTCACGCGCGGCGGAAGCCGCTGCGGGCGAGTGGGTCGCGGGGCGCGCGGTCGATCAGGTGTTGCTCACGGGAACCGGCACGCTGCCCGCGTGGGTTCTGGACCGTCTCGGTGAGCGATTGCCGGAACTACGACTCGGCATTCGCGTCCAGCGCGTCAGCGTTGCGCTGATCGCGCCTCCAGACGAAGTGCGATCCGCGTTTGAAGCGGTCACGCAGGCCCAGACCGCCATCCGCACGAAGGAGTTCCAGGCGCAGCAGGAACGCGACCAGCGCCGGCGCCAGTCCGAAGCGTTCAAGTACCGACTGGAGCAAGAAGCGAGCGAGTACCGCGACACGCAACGACGACAGGCGGAAGCCGACGCGACTGAGTTCCTCGCGCAACTTCAGGCGTACCGCGAGGTGCGCGCGACCAACCCGGACGCGCTCGCGTTCCTGTGGTGGGACGAGATGCGGCGCACGATGGTTCTGATGAAGGCTCGCGGCGGCAAGGTGCGCCCGCTCGACCACCACCTCCAGAACGGCGAACTCAACATCACCGAGTTCGTCCCATTGCCGAAGCGATAACTCCTGAATCGCGACGCCGCGAGCGGCTGATCGTGGCTGCGCGCACCTACCGCAACAGCAACGGCCCGCGTTCGCTTTCGGTCAGCACACCACTCACGACATCCGCTCGCACCGCGGCGCGTTCGGCGTCGGCCGCGTGCCGGTTCCCGGTGCGGTCGTGGACTTCCGCCAGGTACACCCGCACCCGCGAGTCGCCTGGGCGTTGTTGCTTCGCTTCCGTCAGCGCGGTCAGCGCCTTACACAGCATCTCTTCGCAGAACACGTCGTCGCGCTTCGGGACGGCGTCCTGTTCCTTCACGAGCAGGAGCAACCCCGCGCCGCGGTGGAACGCTTCGCCAAACCGGTCGCCGGTACTCACAGCGATGTCGCGCAGCTTGATGTGCGCCGTGACGAGGTGAACCCGGAGCGTGACCGGACCTGCTTGCGCGTCCATCACGAACCGCTCATAGTGGCACTTCGCTTCTGGCTTGCGATCGGCACGCAGATAGAGTTCCGCGAGTTGAAGTCGGAACATCGGCTGGTCCGTGTGTTGTCGAACGTAGCCTTCGAGGTGGGTCGCGGCGCCGAGATTGTCGTCGCGTTCAAGGCACTCTGCCACAAGAACCAGCGGATCGGCCTCCGGTGGTGAAGGCGGTTGCGTCGCGGAGACGCGAAGCACGTCGATAGGCCTCTTCGGTGCGTCAGCGGGTTTGCCCACAACGCGAACCGGGGCGGTTACCGGCGGAGGTTGAATCGGCGCGGGCGCGGCTGGGCGCATTGACTCACACCCGACAACAGCGACAGCGAGAACCAACAACAACGCAACCCGCATCGTCGCCCCTCCGGTAATGCGGAGAGAATCGACGGCGTGGGTTGTATCGGTTCACGCAGTTCAGGGGGCGTGGCGAACTCGGGCGCGAAGATGGGAAGACTGTGCGCGTTGTTCCGCACACGCCGCGCGTCGCACACTGCCCGGTCCGCAGTGTGTGACGCGCGCTCAAAACACTTGCGACCCCTCAGCCACAAGCACCACAGCAATAGTATTCACACGTCCACTAATCGTCAAGGCAAGAATTGTTGCGTGGTACTCTGCGGGGAGTTTGCGCCGGAGTGGCGTGGTTAGCGTCGGACCCGCAGGGGACGTCTTGCCTTTGCGAAGCAAGATGTCCCCCGCGGGTACACGCTGACCGCACTTGCGAACAACGTCTGCCCTACTCGCCGTTGAGGTCTTCGCCCAACTTTGCCAGCGCCTCGCCTTCGATCTGACGCACCCGTTCGCGCGTCAATCCGAGGCATTCGCCGATCTCCTTGAGCGTCTTCGGCTCCTCGTCGTTCAACCCAAACCGCATTCGCAACACTGTGGCCTCGCGCGGGTCCATCTTGTCGAGCAGAACGAGAACCTGCTTCAGGTCGTCGGTTTCCACCATCTCGTCGTCGGGCGTCTTCGCGCGGTTATCCATTAGCATCTCCTCGATGCTCCAGCCGGCGTCGCCCTGGTCCGATTGCGGGGCCGCGTTGTACACGCGAATCGCCTTCTTGATGATCGCGAGCTTTTTCTTCGGAAGGCCGAGTTCTTTCGCGATTTCTTCGTGCGTCGGCGGGCGACCGAGTTCGTCGCCGAGTTTGTTGGTCGCACGACGCCACTTCGCGAGCAGTTCAACCATGTACGCGGGGATGCGGATCGTCTTCGCGGTGTTCACCAGCGCGCGCTTGATGCTCTGCTTGATCCAGTAACTCGCGTAGGTCGAAAACCGAGTGTTCATCGTGGGGTCAAATCCCTCGACAGCGCGGAGCAGGCCCAGGTTCCCCTCTTCGATGAGGTCTTGAAGGGCCAATCCCTTTCCGGTGTAACTGCGGGCGATGTTCACCACGAGCCGCAGGTTGGCGCGGACCATCTGGTCGCGGGCCGCAGTGTCGCCCACCGCGATGGCGCGGGCCAGCGACTTCTCCTGGTCGGCGGTGAGCAGTGCGGTCTCGTTGATCTCGCGGAGATACGTTTCCAGTGGGGACTGGACCACGTCTGGGCGGTAGCGGCGGAGTCGCGACATGGTATTAGGCATCCTGTCTACAAAGTTCCGGCGTCGGTCGCGGTCGGCGAGTCCGTAGCGTCCTCCCACGGGAAGGATGCTTGGGACCGTGCGAGGCAACGTAACTCGCCTTCGGACGAACCCGCAGGGACGTATCGACCGCTGAACACAGACACTCAACGAGTGTGTGGAGTGGAACGCCCGGAGGAGGGGATTTCGGGCGTTGTCGGGCGAACCACGAACACAACCCAACCACCGCAACGAATCGTTACGGCCGGTGCGACCGGAGGAGGTCGCACATTGTCATCGGGTCGGCGGCTAGCGGAAACCGGACGGGACGGTTTTGCAGCTATCTCAAGGATACGTTTCGCTCCCGCGCGAGTTCAACAACTATTTCCGCCCGAAGCCAGTACGAAACTCGTGCCTCCGCTCCAAAGCGTTATCACGTCACCAGTTTGAGAACGCGATCCGCGCGAGAAAGTTTCGGGAAAGTCAACCGACTTCTCTTCAGGAACGCGATGGGCGCAAAGCAATCACAGGGCTTCCGCCCTGCGCTACAAACGCCGGCCCCTCCGGGGCGGAAGACAAAAGGCAACCTGCCCGGTCTTTCCGCCCCGGAGGGGCCGGCGTTTGTAGCACAGGGCAGAAGCCCTGTGGTCTGGTATCACTCTTCCTTCTTATCGCCGGGGAGTTGGAACAGCGGGCCAGCCGCGCCGGTGCCGCCACGCAGCCCTTCCTTTGGCTGCTCCTTCTCCTTCTCCTTGGGCGGCGCGGCGGCGCCGCCTTCCTTGCCTTCCTTCTCTTTCTTGGCTTCCTTCTCGCGGGTGGCCTTGAGTTTCTCCTCCATGGCCTTTTCCGCTTCCGGCCCTTCGATCGGCATGTCGATCACGTCGTCCGGAACGGTGTTGTCGTCCACGTTCTTCATCGAGAGGCCGATCTTGCGGTCTTTCGCGTCCACGCGAAGCACCTTCACATCGACCTCGTCACCGACCTTCACCACTTCTTCCGGCGACTCGACCTTCGCGTCGGTCAGTTCAGAGATGTGAAGCAAGCCTTCAAGCCCCTCTTCGAGTTGCACGAACACACCGAAGTTGGTGAGCTTCGTGACCTTCCCGCGAACCTTCTGGCCCGGCACGTAGCGGCCCGGGATGTCGGTCTCCCACGGGTCGTTGCCCATCTGCTTGAGGCCGAGGGCGACGCGCTTGCGCTCTTGGTCGACGCTCAGCACGACGCAGGTGATCTTCTGGCCCTTCTGAACGACTTCCGAGGGGTTGGACACCTTGCGGACGTAGCTCATGTCGCTGACGTGGAGGAGACCGTCGATTCCCTCCTCTATTTCGATGAAGGCACCGTAGTTGGTGAGGTTCCGCACCACGCCGGTGATGATCGTGCCGGTCGGGTACTTCTTCGCGACCTCGCCCCACGGGTTGCTCTGGCACTGCTTCATGCCGAGCGAGATTTCCTTCTTGTCGTGGTTGATGTTCAACACCTGAACTTCAACCTTGTCGCCGATTTGGACCAACTCCTTCGGGTCGGCGATGCGCTTCACCCAACTCATTTCGCTGATGTGAACGAGACCCTCGATGCCGGGTTCGAGTTTCACGAACGCGCCGTACGGCATGATGTTGACGACTTCCCCGTTGTGGCGGCTGTTGATCGGGTACTTGGCCTCGATGTTCTGCCACGGGCTGGGGGTCTTGTGCTTCAGCGACAGCGCGATCTTCTCTTTGTCGCGGTCGATGTGCAGGATGTACACTTCGAGCGTCTGGTCGATCTGAACCACGTCGCGCGGGTTGGTGACGCGGTGCCAGCCCATGTCGGTGATGTGGAGCAGGCCGTC
>SXID01000102.1 GCA_005772955.1 Planctomycetia bacterium | reverse complement strand
GGGCTGAGGTGAGCTTCGCGGTGGCGCCCATCCCCGCGAGCCGCAAGGTGCGGTTCGCCACGGTGCATCATTACCCATCGGGTAAGTCCCAGCGCGCGAACTGTGAGGAGTACGCACCATTCATCGCGGAAGCCGCGAAGCGGAAGGCGGACCTGGTTGTACTGGGTGAAACGGTGCCGTACGTGCGGGTTCGCAAGAAGCCGCATGAGACCGCCGAAGCCGTTCCCGGGCCGACCACGGACTACTTCGGCGGACTTGCGAAGAAACACAACCTGCACATCGTCGTGAGCCTCTACGAGCGCGACGCGAAGGTTGTCTACAACACCGCGGCGCTGCTCGACCCCGACGCGAAGCTGATCGGCAAGTACCGCAAAGTGTGTCTGCCGCACAGTGAGGTCGAAGCCGGCGTGACTCCCGGAAACGAGTATCCGGTCTTCGACACGAAGTTCGGGAAGGTTGGCATGATGATCTGCTACGACGGCTTCTTTCCCGAAGTCGCGCGCGAGTTGACCAACCGCGGCGCGGAGGTGATCGCGTGGCCGGTGTGGGGTTGCAACCCGCTACTCGCGCAGGCCCGTGCGTGCGAGAATCACGTTTACGTTGTGAGCAGCACCTACACCGACGCGAAGAGCAACTGGATGCTGTCGGCCGTGTACGACCACGCGGGCACCCCCATCGCGAAGGCGACGAAGTGGGGTGAGGTGGTTCTCGCGGAAGTCGATCTCAACGAACGCTACTTCTGGCGTAACAACCTCGGTGACTTCCGCTCAATGGCCCAGCGCCACCGTCCGTGAATACTCTTCTCCTCATCTTCCTTCCCTCTCCCGGAGGTTCACAATGCCACGGATCACACGCCGCGACTTCACCAAGACCGCGGCCGTCGCCGGCGCGACCGCGCTAAGCGCGCGCCGCGTTTACGGGGCGAACGAGCGCGTTCGCGTCGGGTTCATTGGCTTGGGGAATCGCGGCGATCAGGTGCTCTCTGCGTTCCTCGAACACAAGGACTGCGATGTCACGGCGCTCTGTGACATCTACCAACCGTATGTGGATTTCGCCGCGAAGAAGGTCGGCGGCACCCCGAAGCAGTTCTCCGACTACCGGAAGTTGATCGGCGAAAAGGACATCGACTCGGTGGTGATCGTCACGCCGGACCACTGGCACGCGCTACAGACCGTCGAAGCGTGTGCCGCGGGGAAAGACGTGTACTGCGAGAAGCCGCTATCGCTGTGCGTCGCGGAGGGGCGCGCAATGGTGATGGCCGCGCGCACCAACAAGCGGATCGTGCAGTGCGGCATTCAGCGCATGTCGAGCACGTTCTGCCAGGAGGCGGCGGAGATCGTGCGCTCGGGTGGTATAGGAAAGGTGACCGCGGTGCGTGCGTTCCACGTGCAGAACGAGTGGCCGAAAGGGATTGGCAATCCGACCGAGGAGAAGCCGCCGGAAGGTTTCGACTGGCAGAAGTGGCTCGGGCCGGCGCCCGCGAAGAAGTACAACAAGAACCACACGTTTTACCGGTTCCGCTGGTTCTACGACTACAGCGGCGGGCAACTCACCAACTTCGGCGTTCACTACCTCGCACAGATTCAGGCGTCGCTCGGGAAGGACGCGCCCAAGTCCGTCGTCGCGCTCGGCGGCAAGTTCGCGAACTTCGATAACCGCGACGTGCCCGACACGATGGAGGTATTGTGGCACTATCCGGGCGACACGCTGGTGACGTTCTCGCAGTTCAACGCGACCGGCGCGCCACCGGCCGCGAAGCCGTGCGAGATCGAATTCCGCGGCACGACCGGCACAATGTACTTCCGCACCAACGGATACGAAATCGTGCCGGAGGTCGTCACCAATAATGAGTTCGCGGCGCGCACGCCGCTGGACCGCACCATTGAGAAGGGCTGGCGCGTCGGGGCGAAGCCACAGATTGAAGCGAAGATGGTGAGTGGCAAAATTCTCGACGCGGACCACGCGCGGAACTTCCTTGACTGCGTGAGGAGCCGCAAGACGCCGACGTGCGACGTGGAGTACGGTCACCGCTGCACGACGGCGGCGCTCATCGCGAACATCGCGCACCGCACGAAGACGTACCTCGAATGGGACGCGAAGACCGAGCGGTTCACCAATAGCGAGGAGGCGAACAAGCTGTTGGTTTACGAATACCGCAAGCCGTATACGTTCCCGATGTGAGCGTGCGTGGGCGCCGCGGTCGGTTATCGCGCTTTGCGCGCGGATGCGAAATCGCCCGCCGACATCCACTTGGTCGTCACGTTCTGGAGCAACACCCATCCGCCGTCGGTGGGTGTTATCTTTTCGTAGGCGATCACGTCCGCTGGGCTGGACGCGGCCTCTTGCTCTCCCGCGATCTTCGCGCCCCACACGACCACCACCTCGCCCGATTGCACGGCCTTGTAGCCCAGTGGATAGCCATTCTCGTACTTCGTAAGGTCCAGGGGCTTCTTCGGTCCCTGCCCTGTTTCACCGCTGTACATCTGGATCAGGCCGCCGACCTCGTGCAGGACCGCATCCTGGCCTGGGCCTTGCGCGGAGGGTTGAGCCGGTTTGGACGAACAGCCCGCCAGGGCTAGCGAACCAAGCAGTAGAGCGAAGCGGGTCACGGCGGTACTCCGAACGGGTGTGGAAACGGAACCCCCCACGGCGCGCCGTGGGGGCGGTGCTTCGGGCGCATCAGTTCGAGACGACTTCGCCGCCAGCCCGCGTGCCCATCGCGCGCCAGTTCGTGAACGAGATCGAGTCGCTAACGAACCGCACGCTCCCATCGGCCATGCACGCGTTCGCCCCGCCGCTATGGTAACTGCTCGCCGCGATGTGCATCGATGTGAAGGCGCTGTTCCCGCAACTGTAGTGTTGCGTGCCGCTCGTCACCTTCCTGTTCCAGTTGATCGGGAGTGTGTGCGTGAACACGAAGTTCGAGGGCAGATTGCGGTAGTATTGGTAGCCCACGTACTTGATAGAAGTGCTCCAGTTGCTCCCGTCCGCGCACATGCTGATCGTCGTTCCGTCGGACTCGTTGTACCCGGTGTTCGCACTGTTGATGATGATGGTCATGTTGTCGCGGATGCCGCTGCCTGCGTTGTACACCGTGGTGGATCGCATCACTTCAGCGAACATGACAGTGTTACTGGTGCCGTCGCTGATTGCGAGAATCGAGAAGCCCTGCATTGACTCACCGGCGGCCGGGTACGGAACGGAGAAGACGCCGTCGTTCCCGCCGCCTCCTCCTCGATAGTTGGCCCAGGCGCCGAGGGAACCGAAATAGTTCTGCCTTCCCGCCGCGAAGTAGGTTTCGCTCGATGAGTCCGACGGACACAGGAACACGGGCACGTCGCCGGTGCGGGCCGCAGCGTTCGCACCGGTGAGCGCGGGGATCGACGCGTGAATCGCGGCGTCGCTGTTCACGTTGTAATTCATGTTGAACTGGTTCAATTTGTTAGCCTGCTCGAAATACGGGAGCAGCAGCGCTTGGAGCGGCGCCCCCGACGTGACCGTCGCGCCCGCGATCACGGTTGTATGCTGCGTCGGTGGTAACGTGCCGTGGGTGCCGGCGTAGTTGTGGGCCGCCAGCCCGTACTGTTTCAGGTTGTTGGAACACTTCATGCGGGCCGCGGCCTCACGCACTTTTTGCACAGCAGGGAGCAGCAGTCCGATCAGGATCGCGATTATCGCGATCACCACCAACAGCTCGATCAGAGTAAAACCACGACGACGCATGACCACCCTTCGATGAAAGAGAAAATCGCGCGGTCGAAAGTGGACGGAAGGGCACTCGCCGACCAGGAACAAACCACTTCTGGACTCGCGGTCTCAGTTCCCGCTGGTGAAACGAAGCCCGTCTCCACACCAGCCGCGTCAGAAGACATCCGTTTAATTGTCCAAGTCGGTGTCAACAAATCAACACTCCCCCCAGCGAATGCGGCGAACCGACCGTTCGTCCGGTGCGGGAAGTGCTGAGAAGACGCTTCCGCCGCTCGCCCCGAGCGTTCGGGATCGCGCGTTCACTGAACGGGATTTTTCCGCGAGCTGGTGTTGCCCAGCCACAATCGGCGAGGTATGATATCGTGAGATTATATCTCAATAGCATGGGCGAGGGCGATGGAACTGGACCTGAAACTGACGGCTGACGACTGTATCGGCTCGTGTCGCTCGTGCACAACTGTTGGGAGTTGTCCGGACCGTGTCGTGTGCCGCTGCCTTGGCGTTACAGAACAGACGCTCATCACTGCGATCGCGACGCTAGGGTTGCGTACGGTGAAAGAAATTCGCGTTGCCACCGAGGCCGGCAACGGCTGCACCTGTTGTCATCGCGAGCTAGACGCCTACCTCGCCGTCTATTCGCCGTCCTTGTCCCCGGTCATCTGCTCCGCCAAGTAACGCTCCAGACCGACCGCCTTGATCAAGCCAAGTTGCGTTTCCAACCAGTCCACGTGTTCTTCGGAGTCGACCAGGATCCCCAGCGCGAGCGCGTGCGTGCCGTTGTCCTTAGACTTGATACACAGATCGACTAGTTCGTTGTAAGCCGCCACCCCGCTGGTTTCGAGTTTCAGGTCGAACTCGAACTGCTCCTTCACATCGACCCCGACGCGGATCACGTCGTACCGGGCGATCTCAGGCGTGCCCTCCAGGAACAGTACGCGGTCGATTAGCTTCTCCGCATGTTTCATCTCGCCGATGGATTCTTCGTAGTGTTTGTGGGCGAGTTTCATGAAGCCCCAGTTCTTGCACATCTTGGACTGGATGAAGTACTGGTTGATTGCGGTCAGTTCGATGGTGAGCGCGCGGTTGAGCGCGTCGATGACCGTTTGGTTTCCTTGCATGGTTCCCCCTTCGCGAGTGCGGGACGAGTAGGCGGGGTTGTCTTAGCGATTTTCGCCACCCGGTCGCGACCTGACTTCGTGAAAGGGACATTGTTGAGATCGCTTCTCAACCCTGCTGCGTGGCAGCGACCTAACGCGGTCAACTTCGCACCCATCGTGATTCGCCCGAGAGTTCAACCTCCGGTTGATCTCGCCCCCACCGACTGACTACACTCCTCGCCAGCTATTTTTTCGGGAGGCCACTTTTGACACCATCCACCCAGAGCAGCGCCGCGCATCGTTCGTACTGGATGAACACGCCGGTGTGCGTGTTCGGCGGGAACGGGTTCTTGGGCCGCCAGATCGTCGCGAACCTGCTGGAGCGTGGCGCGAAGGTGCGCACGTTGTCGCTTCCAGGGCCGCTCAGAGACCCGCATCTGAACCTTGACGCGCGCACCGGCGACCTGGCCGACACGGACGCGGTGCGCGTCGCCGCGGAAGGTGCGAGGGTCGTGTTCCTGGCTGCGGGTCCGGTTGGAGTTGGTGGAAACGCGGCACTCGCGATGGGGACGCACCAAGGCGCGCTGACCCGAGTTCTGAACGCGCTACCGGGCGACGCGCGACTCGTACTCACGTCGAGCATCGTCGCCGTCGGCGGTGGCGGTGGCGAGGTGCGGACTGAGGACTCGCCGTTTCCCAATGCGGGGCTGCGAGTCGCTTATGTTCAGGCGAAGCGCGCCGCGGAAGAAGCGGCGCTCGCGGTGGCCGAGCAGCGGAACGTGGTGGTGGTGAATCCCGGCTACTTGTTCGGTCCAGACGATCCCGGCCCGTCAGCGATGGGCGAACTGTGCCTGCGGTTCTGGCGCGGGAACGTGGCCGTTCCGCCGCCCGGTGGGATCAACGCGGTGGACGTGCGCGACGTGGCCGAAGGGCACCTGCTCGCCGCCGAACGCGGGGTCGCGGGTCGGCGTTATATTCTGGGTGGCGAGAACGTGAGCTTCGTGGAACTGTTCGCGGCGCTCGCGCGGGTTGGCGGGCTGCGGCGCGCGTTCCTGCCGTCGTTCCGCCCGGCGATCCCTGCGTTCGCGTTGTGGGCAGTGGCCGCGTGCGCCGAACTGGGGCACCGCATCACCGGGAAAGACCCGCGACCGTCGTTCGAGTTCGTGCGCCTGTTCCGACGGTGCTGGTTTGTTACTTCGGCGCGGGCGGAAACCGAACTCGGCTACCGAGCACGGCCGCTGCGCGAAACACTGGCGGACACGTTCGCGTGGCACGCGGCGCGTGCGCGAGTTGCCCCGCGCGGGCTGAATCGCCTCTGGTTGCGGGCGAAGCCGTCAGCGCTTCGTGGCGCGGAACAGGAACGCCTGGTTCGCGAAGCTCAACCGGTGCTCGATGTCGGTGAACCCGGCGGCCGTCAACTTTGACGTGATCGTTTCGGCGGGCAGGTAGTGGAACCGGCCCTTGCGTGCTTCGCGCTTCAACCACCCGCCGTAGCGCCACATGCCGTGGAGCTTGCCGAGGAACCTCAGTTTGCGCTTCGCCGACCAGAAGCCGCTCATCGCGTTCCAGCCCACGCGTCCCCAAGACGGCTCCGGCACGTTCACTGAGAACACGAACCGCGTACCCGGCTTCAGCACGCGATGAACCTCGCGCAGCAACCCGTCGTAAGCGTCGCAGGTCCAGCGCTGTTCGGCCTCGGAGAACGATTCCGCGTACTGAATCGCGAGACCGCTCACGGCCCCGTTGAAGAGGTTCTCGCCCGTCCACGGAAGCCCGACGCTGAAGTCCACAGTTTCAAACCGCAACCGCTCTAACGGGGGCGGGGAAAGCGATTGGCCCAGTTTCTCGAACGACTTCGCATTGAGCGCCGCGACATCGAGACCGACGAGTTCCGCGAGTTGGCCGCCGCTCTTGGTCCAGAGCGCGCGGCACAGGCGCCCGGCGCCACACCCCAGATCGAGCCACCGCCCGCCGGGTTCGGGGTCCAGCCACGCGGTTGTGTCCGTCAGCAACTGCTGGTACGCGGGCAGCTCGTGCTGGCTCCAGAACGCTTTCGCACAGCGGTCATCGCGCCAGTAGTTCCGGGGCGTAGTCTTCGTCATCGGTGTCGCCTCTCCGATAGGTCAGGCCGCGCGCGACTGCGGTGCGCGCACTTCTTCGGCCAATGTCGTGTTCAGAATGTGTTCGAGGTCAACGAGAACGCGCGCGACGTGGCGCCCGTCCATCACGCGGTGGTCGTAGATCACCTTGATCGTGACACGGCCGTCGGCTTGGATCGGGCCGAACGTCAGGTACGTCGAGAGCGGGGTGAGCGGGTGTATCTGCTCGACGCCCTGCGCGCCGAGGCTGGACATCATGAACGTGCCGAACCGCTTGGCCCGCTTGTACCCGGAGAAGTAGAGCGACGACCAGAACGCGAACCGGCGCAGCGCCCACGGCTGACGGCCCAACCGCAACACCTGTCGGAACGGTGAGATCGACAGCACGTCGTCGTCGCGGAAGCGGCGCAGGTGTTCGTCGAGGAGCGCGAGTGGGGTCGTTTCGGGCGCGATCACCTTCGCGCCGAGGACAACCGGTTCGCCTTTCCACTCGCGCTCGATCAGTACGGTGCAGGTGCTGTGCGGGTGTTCGTAGAAGCGGGCGTAGGGGTAGGGAATGTACGCGCGGCGCAACACTGGGTGGCGCTGGGCGACGAGGCCGTAGGCCTTCATGAACAGGCCGGTCCACGACACGCCGGTTCCCGTGCGCCGGGCATTGACAAGCGCCTCGATGCGGCAGTCGCGCGCCAGCGGGAGCGATGGGATGTGTTTGGCGTGGTGCAACAGTTCGTCCACAATCCGCCGGGCGGGGGAGAGCGGAATCACCTTCCCGCGCGGACTGCTCGCCATCGCCGCTCCCGGTGTGAAAACGATAGACCCGAACTTATAGACGCGATCGGGGAACCCGGTCAAGGCGGACCGCCGTATAATCCCGGCATGATTTCCACCGACGAACTCTCGAGCCTGGAAGCCGCGATCCGCGAAGGTGGTGGCGTGAAGGCCATCGAGCGTCAGCACGAAAAGAACCGGCTCACCGCGCGCGAACGGATCGCGAAACTCCTCGACCCCGGTACCGACCTCTTCGAACTCGGTCTGTGGGCCGGGTGGAGGATGTACCTGGAGTGGGGCGGAGCGCCGTCGGCTGGTGTCGTCACGGGCGTGGGCACTGTGAACGGTCGACGCGTCATGGTGATCGCGAACGACGCGACAGTGAAGGCCGGTGCGTTCTTCCCCATGACGTGCAAGAAGGTCTTGCGCGCCCAGCGCATCGCGACCGAGAACCGGCTGCCGCTCGTGTACCTCGTCGATTCCGCAGGCGTGTTCCTGCCGCTCCAGGATGAGGTGTTCCCGGATGAAGACGACTTCGGTCGCATCTTCCGTAACAACGCGGTGATCTCGGCCGCGGGCATTCCGCAGTTCGCCGCGATCATGGGCAACTGTGTCGCTGGCGGCGGCTATCTGCCGGTGCTGTGCGACGTGCTCCTGATGACCGAGGGGAGCGGACTCTACCTCGCGGGTCCCGCGTTGGTGAAGGCCGCGATCGGTCAGGTGGTCGATTCCGAATCGCTCGGCGGCGCGAGGATGCACGCCGCAATCAGTGGCACTATCGACTACCGCGAACCCAACGAGGACTCATGCCTCGAACGTCTGCGCCGATTGGTTGGCGCACTGTCTGAAGACCAGAAAGTCTCCGCAAGCCCGCCCGTCGCAACGGGGGCGTTTTGGGAGGACTTCACCAGGCCCGAATACGACGCGCGCGAACTGCTCAAGATGGTACTCGATGACGCGCCGTTCGATGAGTACAAGGCGGACTACGGCCAATCACTCGTATGTGGTTTTGGCAAACTCGGCGGGCAAACGGTCGGCGTTGTAGCGAACCAGAAGACGAGAGTTAAGTCGGCCGAAGGGCACCTCCAGTTCGGCGGCGTGATCTACGTCGATTCTGCGGAGAAGGCCGCGCGGTTCGTGATGGACTGCAACCAGATTCGCGTACCGATACTATTCTTGCAGAACGTGAACGGCTTCATGGTGGGCAAGGAGTCGGAGCAGAGCGGCATCATCAAGGCTGGCGCGAAGCTGGTCAACGCGATCTCCAACAGCGTGGTGCCGAAGCTCACGCTCATCACGGGCGGCTCCTATGGGGCTGGGAATTACGCTCTCTGCGGCAAGGCGTTCGACCCGCGATTCCTCCTCGCGTGGCCCGGTGCGCACTACGCGGTCATGGGCGGGAACCAGGCCGCGAGTACGCTGCTCGACGTGCAGATTCAGGTGTTGAAGCGCGCCGGCAAGGAACCCGACGCGGACGAACTCGCCCGACTCCGCGACAAGGTGAAGGCGAGTTACGAGGAGCAAACAGATATCCGCTACGCGGCCGCGCGGCTGTGGGTGGACGCGATCATCCGCCCCGAAGAAACGCGCACCGCGCTGCTCACCGCGCTCGCGGTCGCGACACGATTCGATGAAGGAAAACCGTTTAAGACCGGTGTGTTGCAAGTGTAGGCGAAGCCCGGCCGCAAGGCCGGGGTCCGCCGACTCACTCGTCGTACTTGAGCAGGAACTTCGGGTTGATCGCCTTGAAGCTCAGGCGCCCCAGGTCTTCGTCGTCAACCTCGCGCAGCGGGCGTAACACGACGCCTTCGCGCTGGGCCTTCGCGTTCAGCACGCTCGTGCCTTCCGACATCGCGACCAGTTCGTCCACGCCGTGGTTCAGCACCAGCGTGCCGAGATGCGGGACAGCTTCCAGCCCCATCTGGGCCACCGCCGCGAGCACGTCCGCGTGGTCGAGGAACCGGTAGGCGCTCACATCGAACACGTTGAAGACGCGGAGCGTCAATTCCTTCAGCGCGTACTTGTTCTGCTGAACACCGGGGCCGATCAGCTCCCCTTGCACCGCGACCTCGAAGCCGCGCGCTGCGCCGAATGCGCGGAGCCGCTCTTCGAGCTTCAATTGTTTGGCCACGCGAACCAGCGTGCTTGCCTCGTCGGCGGTGTCGAGCAGCATGTTGCGGCTGCACACCCCAAACTCGCCCTCGCGGATGAACGCGCTGAACGACGTGCCGTCTAGTTTCTCCGTGAGGTAGAACTCGATGCCCTGGTGGCGAGCGAGAACCTTTTCGAGTACCTGGACGCGAGTCTCGTCGGTCTTCGCGAGGAAACCGGGGAACGTGCCCTTGATACGCCCGCTGGTGCCGGTCTGTGGCGGTTCCCACTTACGCACACCGAGCGCGTCGGTCACGTCCGCATCTTCTTCAGTCGGTGCGTCCGTGGGCAGCACGCTTAGCGGAAAGCAGATGCCTTGCGATACCTGCCCGCGGAGCTTGATCGTCTTGATGCGGAACCCGGCGGCGACTGTGACAGTGCCGGTCGCGTCGGTCTGTGCGGGCTTGAAGCAATGGACGCGCAGGAACTCGAACTCGGCCCGCTCCGGTAGGAGCGCGTCGATTTCGCAGTACACCACGCGATCGCCGGGCTTGAATTCGCCCTTTTTGGCGACCACCCACCAGCCGAGGACACGGAGCTTCTCGATCGCGTCGGCGTTGGGAATCGGCTCTGCGGCGTTCACGGTCTGGATGCTGGCGAGTTTGCGCATGGTGTCTCCGGGTCCGGTCTGGGGATCGTCCCTGCATGGAGAGTGAGGCGGTCGTGATGGTTCACACGGTTCAGGTCACTTGGCCTTGGTTCGTCACCGCGAGGTCCGGGGCAGTACAATTTCCTTGGCGAACCGGGACGCTGGAACGTATCGCCCCGGCAGTGAGCTGAAGGTGCCCGTTGACGAACTCAGGTTCGTCGAGCTAGGAACGCGTTCACTACCCAGCAAGTACAAGCGGTGCCACGATAGTGTCCAGTACGCCGCGCCGCACGCCACGATTTCAACACGGCATTCGCACCGTTGACCCGCGTGACACATCTTGCGACACTACCTATCTGCCCACTCACGCCTCTCCAAATGGAACCCGCCATGCCCGCTTCTCGCCGAATCGCGTTCGTCGCGTTGTGCTTCGCTCTGTACGCGTCCGCTGGCGGGCTGCGCGGACAACCGCCAGCGCCCCCGGACGCTGTCGCGGTGTTGAAGACACACACGGAAACCGTCGAGGCGGTTGCGGTCAGCGCGGATGGGAAGTTCATCGCCACCGCGAGCTTCGACAAGACCGTGAAGCTGTGGGATGCGGCCACCGGAAAGGAACTCCGCACCTACGGCGGCGAACAGGGGCACAAGGGACAAGTGCTGTGCGTCGCGTTCTCCGCGAGGGGCGATCAGATCGCAACAGGCGGCACGGACAACAGCGTTCGCATCTGGGACGTGCCGGTAACGACGGCCGCGAAGACCTTCGCCACGACCGGCGCGACGACCGGAGTCGCTGTCGCGGCCGACGGGAAGACGTTCGCGCTCGCCGGCGCGGACGGGGTTGTGAAGGTGTTCCCACTTGGGGAAGAGAAAGGCGCACTCGAATTGAAGGGTCACACCGGGGCGGTGCTGAGTGTGGGCTACCTGACGACCGGGAACGTGTGGGTCACTGCGGGCGCGGACAAGACGATCCGCTTCTTCAACGGCATCGACGCGAAGCTGATCGCGAGCTACAGCACCGGCACCGCGGACATCACGGGCTTCGCGGTGCGACCCGATAGTCAGGCCGTGTTCACGACCAGCGCCGACGGCGTGCTCAGGTTCTGGCAAACACCGGCGCAACCGACGCGAGTGTTCCCCGCGCTCAAGGACGCCGTGACCGCGTTCTACTCGTCCTCAGACGGCAACACGGTACTCTACGCGACCGCCGACAAGGTGGTCACGATGGGCCTGACGGCAACCAATAAGGAAGCCGGTACGTACATCGGTGCGAAGGGGAACATCGATTGCGTCAGCATGTCAGCGGACGCGGCCACTATCATCGCGGGTAGCGCTGACGGAAAAGTGACCGCCTGGGACAAGCAAGGAAAGGCGAAGGGCGAAGTTCTGGCACACGCGGGCGGCACCACAGCGACCGTGTTCCACCCGTCGCAACCGATCTTGTTCACCGGCGGCGCGGACGGCGCTCTGAAGGGCTGGAACCTCCCGCTGGACGCGAAGTTGGTGAAGGACAAGGACGGCAAGGAACCGAGCCGCACCAAATACGACTTCAAGGCACACATGGGGAAGGTGACCGCAGCGCTTTTCAATGCCGCGACCGGGCAGGTCATTACCGCGGGCGCGGACAAGTTGATTCGCATCTGGGACGTGACGAAGCCGGAAAAACCGGTGCGAGAGATCGGGCCACTCGCTGCACCCGCGACCACTCTCTCGCTGAGTCGCGACAACCTCACGCTCGCCGCAGGAGTGGGCAAGGACGCGCTGCTCTGGACGCTCGCGGACGGCAAAGAGGTGGGCAAGTTAACGCAACCGGCCGACGTGTTGAGCCTGATTTTCAACGCGGACAAGACGCGGTTGCTCATCGGGCGCGTCGACAACCTCGCGGTGCTGGCCGAAGTCGCGACCGGCACCGTGTTCCAGTCGTTCCCGCACACCGGCGCGGTACGCGGAGTAGTCGTGCACCCGACCCTGGCGACGGTCATCACCGCGAGCGTGGACAAGAGCATCGTCATCTCGCCGGTGACCTGCACCCGGATCATTCCTCTCGGTGCGGGCAAACCGGTCGGCGTGGTCGTGTCGCCTGGGAGCGAGCGTGTGGTCACCATCGGGCCGGGCAAAGAGGTGACGAGTTGGAATACGAATACCGGCATGAAGGAGCGGGCGTTCGAGTCCGGGGGCGATGCGACGGCCGCTGCGATCTCGAAAGACCTTCAGCGCATTGCGGTTGGCGGCGCGGGCGGAGACATCAAGGTCTACACCACCGCGGACGCGAAACTCGTGGGCACGGTCGCTGCGGGCGCGCCGGTCAAAGCCCTCGCGTTCCAGGCGACCAACACCGTCCTCGCCGGATTACTCACGGACAAGGAAAACAACGCGGTATCGTGGAACGTGGGCTTCACGCCAGGTCAGCCGATCCCGCCGGAGTTTGGGCGGCAGATCCAAGCGTTCCCGCACCCGGTCGCGGCGAACGCGCTCGCATTCAACGGCGACGGGCACTTCATCACCACGGCCGCCGACAAGCTCGCGCGCCGGTTCCGCATCGCATCTGATAATCCGGTGCGAACGCTCAGCCACCCGAACCTCGTCGATTGCGTCGCATTCGACGACACCGGCGCTGTGCTAGCGACTGGTTGCCACGACGGGATTCTGCGCACCTTCGACCTCGCCAAGAACACGCCGCTGAAGACGATCAACGCGCACGTCGTCACGATGCCGCAACAGATCCAGAACCCGATCTATGCGGTGCAGTGGACGAACGATTACAAGCAAATCTTCAGCGCCAGCTACGACAAGACCATCAAGCTGTGGGACGCGACCGCTGGAACACTGGTGCGTGAGTTCAAGGCCGCACCGGAGCCGATGCCAGAGCCGAAGAAGGACGACAAATCGCCACCGCCGAAGAAGGACGAGGGTCCGTTCGGTCACCGGGACCAGGTGTTCAGCATCGCGTTGTCGAAGGACGGGAAGTTCCTTGCGTCCGCGTCGAGTGACAAGACGGTGAAGCTCTGGGACGTCACGACCGCGAAGGTGGTGCGCGAGTTCCAGAACCCCGACATCAAGCCCGTGTTCCCCGGCGAACCGGCCCCGTCGCATCCGGGGTGGGTGCATTCGGTGAAGTTCACGCCAGACGGCACGAAACTGGTCACGGCGGGCGCGGCGCCGCGCGGGAAGTCGTACCTCGCGGTGTGGACCGTCGCGGACGGCAAGCGGGTCGCCGGCGCGGAGCGCGACTTCGGTCCGATCCACAGCATGACCGTGCTTCCCGACGGCGCCCGGATCGTGATCGGCTACGCGGGGATGCCGCGGAATAAGGTCGAACCGGGCGCGATGATTCTGAAACTGCCGGGGAAGTAGCACATGCCAATCAAGACGGTGATCCTCGACTTCGGGAATGTGGTCGCGTTCTTCGACCACGGTCGCGCTGTCGCGCGGCTGTCCGATTACGCCGACATGGACCCAGTCGAACTCGCGCTCGTGCTTTACGGTAGTGCGATCGAGGACGCATACGAGCGCGGTGCGATCGACTCCGACGAGTACGTCCGCGAGGCGATCCTCAACGGCCGGCTCAGTTGCACGAAAGCGCAGTTCCTCGCGGCCTACGCGGACGTGTTCTGGCGGAACGACGAGGTGTGCGCGCTCATTCCGCGACTCAAACCGCAGTACCGCGTGCTGCTCGCGAGCAACACCACTGTGGCGCACTTTGAACACTTCGCGGAGCAATTCGCGACCGCGCTCTCTCCATTCGATCACTTGGGTACGTCCTTTGCGGCCCGCGCGCGGAAGCCCGAGCAGGAGTTCTTCGTGCACATTCACCAGCACGCGAACGCAGAACCAGGCGAGTGCGTGTTCGTGGACGACCTGCCCACGAACGTCGAAGCCGCCGAGAGATTCGGTTGGAGGGGCGTAGTTTATCGCGCTGACGGCACGCTCGCGGACAAACTGCGGGCGACCGGTGTTGACGTCGGTACAACATGAGGAGGCGAACCCGGAGTGTTAGCGACGGGGTGCCGCATCACGGAGCGCGTTGAGCATGGACATCATTCAGCAGACCGACCCAGCCGTATTCGCCGCGATCACCGGCGAGCGGAAACGACAGCAGGTCGGTCTTGAGATGATCGCAAGCGAGAACTACACCAGTGCGGCGGTGATGGCCGCGCAGGGGTCGTGCCTCACAAACAAGTATGCAGAAGGCTACCCAGGCAAGCGGTACTACGGCGGGTGCGAACACGTCGATGTGGTCGAGCGCCTCGCGATAGATCGCGCGAAGGAACTCTTCGGCGGCGACCACGCAAACGTGCAGCCGCACTCGGGTGCACAAGCGAACATGGCCGTGTTCCTCGCCGCGCTGCAGCCCGGCGACACGATCATGGGGTTGGATCTTGCGCACGGCGGACACCTCACCCACGGGATGCGGCTCAACTTCTCCGGCAAGTACTTCAAGGTCGTCAGTTATGGCGTGCGGAAGGAAGACCACCGCATCGACTTCGACGACCTGGTAGCCAAAGCGCGCGAACACAAACCGAAGCTCATCATCGCCGGCGCGAGCGCCTACCCGCGAACGCTCGACTTCGCAAAGTTCGCGGAGATCTGCGCCGAGGTCAGTGCGCCACTTATGGTGGACATGGCGCACATCTCCGGTATCGTCGCGGCGAAGTTGCACCCGGACCCGGTGCCGCACGCAGCGTTCGTGACCAGCACGACACACAAGACGCTCCGCGGCCCGCGAGCCGGCTTCATCCTGTGCAAGCAGGAGTGGGCCGACAAGGTGAACTCCGCGGTGTTCCCCGGTGTGCAGGGCGGGCCGCTCATGCACGTCGTCGCGGCAAAGGCGGTCGCGTTCGGCGAAGCGCTCAAGCCCGACTTCAAGAAGTACATGAGTCAGGTCTTGACCAACGCGAAGGTACTCGCGGAATCGCTGCTCGCAGCCGGGTTCCCGGTCGTGTCCGGTGGGACCGATACGCACCTGATGCTGATCGATGTGACCGCGAAGGGATCGACGGGGAAGATCGCGGAGCACGAACTCGACGCGGCCGGGATCACGGTGAATAAGAACATGATCCCGTTCGACCCGCGGAAGCCGCTCGATCCGTCCGGGGTCCGCCTGGGCACGCCCGCGCTCACCACACGCGGGATGAAGGAAGCCGAGATGCGGCAGATCGCGACGTGGATAACGGAGGTGCTAACGCACCCCAACGACGCGGCGGTGACCGCTCGCGTGAAGGACGGCGTGCGGGAAATGAGCAAGCAATTCCCGGCACCCAGCGAGATCGCGTAGTGCGTGCGAAGTTCCCGAGCAGCGGTTGCCCTGGCGGGGTCTCGCGTCGCCTTGTCGTTGCCCTCTCTCGCATCCCGCGGAGGGGTCGGTAGTGGTACTGCAACTCCTGATCGCGTGCGCCTTCTGCTTCTTCATGGTGATGTTGGTGCCGGTGACGTTGTTCGCCCTCACCTTCATCTACCGGTGGTCGTGCGTGTTGTGCGGGCTGCCGAAGCCAACGGTGTTGGTCGCGTCGGGGATCATGTTCGTCGCGTGGCTCTCACTCGTCATGGCAGTGGGCGTGTTGCGTACCGTTGTCCATGAGGCGTGCAACGCGGCGGGGTTGCCTCGCGGTGAGGCCGGCATTATCGTGTTCCTGCTCGCACTCCCGCTCGACTTGCTCATCTCTGCCGGGATCGAGTCTGGGTTGATGGGCGTGCGGTTCGGCAAGGGCGTCGAGGTGTGGTACACGCAGCGCCTGATCCAGCTTTCCATCGTCCTTGCAATCGGCTTCGTCGTCGCCCTGATCATCCTGATTCAACAGTTGGTCTGATGACACGTTATTTCGCGACGTGCGCCCGCGGCCTGGAACCGGTACTTGCGGCCGAATTGGGCACTCTCGGCGCGTCGTCCATCGAGCCGGGGCGAGGAGGGGCCACGTTTCACGGTGACGCCGCGATGCTCTACCGCGCGTGTCTCTGGCTCCGCAGCGCGGTCCGCGTACTACGTCCGATCCACGAGTTCGACGTTCACACCCCGGATGGGTTGTATGACGCGGTCCGGTCGATCTGTTGGAATGACTGGATGACACCTGACCAGACGCTCGCAGTCGATTGCAACGTGCGCGATTCCGCGCTCACGCACTCGCAGTATGCGGCGCGTCGGGTGAAGGACGCGATTTGCGATCAATTCCTTGAACGCACCGGGCGCCGGCCGAGCGTGGACACCGAACAGCCGATGATTGGGCTGAACCTGCATGTTTCGAAGAACCATGCGATCCTGAGCCTCGATAGTTCGTGGAGTTCGCTACACAAGCGCGGTTACCGGCCGATCCAGGTCGTCGCGCCTCTGAACGAGGCGCTGGCGGCAGGTTTGCTGTTGCGAGCGGGGTGGGACAAGGCGACGCCGCTTGTCGATCCGATGTGCGGTTCGGGAACATTCTGTGTCGAGGGCGCATGGATCGCACTAAATCGTCCGCCGGGGCTGACGCGTAAGTGGTTCGCGTTCCAGGGGTGGCCCGACTTCGATCGGCCATTGTGGAACGCGATCCGCGACGACGCCCGCCGCGCTGTGCTGAAGGAGTTGCCCGCGACCATCGCCGGTTCAGACCTGCGCCAGGACGCGATCGACTTCGCGAAGACGAACGCGCATGCCGCTGGCGTCGGCCACCTGTTGAGGTTCGAGAGGCTCGAACTCGACGCCGCTCGCCCGCCGTCGGGCGTGAGCGGCACGTTGATCTGCAACCCGCCATACGGCGAGCGCATCGGCGAGGAGGAAGAGTTGATCGGCCTGTACGCACGCATTGGTACGACCGCGAAGGAACACTGGCGCGGCTGGCGCCTGTTCGTGTTCACCAGCAACACCATGCTGGCGAAGAAGGTGGGTTTGAAGGTGGTTCACAAGGAGCCGTTCTTCAACGGCTCGCTGGAGTGTTTCCTGTGGGAGTTCAAGGTGTAGTGTTCATGCGAGCCGTTTAGCGTCGGACCTGGAGGGGCCAATCGAACGTTGTTCGCGCTCAAGCCCACAGAGCAACCAATCCACCCACTACGAACAGCAGCACGGCCCCCCCACACCCGGTGCGGCGGGCTTCCTCGGGCGGAAGCTCCAACACCTCTACTTCATCGGGAAGCTCTTCCAGAACACCGACCTCGTCCTCTTCAGGGATGTCCTCGCCCGGCGCCGCTTCCCACAATCCGGCGTCACGTCCAGGCGCGTCGGCGAGCGCCAGCGCATCTCTGATCGAACGTGGTTGCGGTGCGGTCGCCCAGGCCAGCAATAGATCGCGCACTTCCGCAGCGGACCGGTGGCGCATCGACGGTGCCTTCGCCATGAGGTAATGCACAATCCGCGTGAAGTCCGGCGGCACGTGCTCGAGTGCCGGCGGCGGTTCGGTGCGATGCTGCTGCACTTTCTCTTTCGTGGTTTTTGCGGGGAAAGGCACCGACCCGGTAAGCGCGAACGCGAGCGAGCAGCCGAGGCTGTACAAGTCGGACGCCGGGCCAACAGCGCTCGCGTCGCGTGCTTGCTCCGGTGCGAGGTAGTCCATCGTACCGACGGTGTACCCACGCCCTCCGACGATGCTCGGGTCGGCGGGTAACGGTTCGCCCGGCGCGTACGCGAGGCCGAGGTCGAGTATCACGCCGCTTCCGTCCGGCTTCACCATCACGTTGCCGGGTTTCACGTCGCGATGGATGAGGCCGCGTTCGTGGATGTGGGCCAACCCCGCGGCGATATCTGCGAAGACGCGAGCCGCGTCGCCCACGGTGAGCGGGCCGCTGTCGAGCACGAGTTGCCGCAACGTGCGCCCGGGGATGTACTCCATCGAGATGAAGTGGACGTCGTTCAGCTCGCCGGCCGCGAACGTGCGCACCACGTTCGGGTGCCCAACGCGGCAGCCTAGTTCCATCTCGCGCTGAAACCGCGTCAAACACTTCGGGTTTTTGGCGCCCTTTCGATTCGGGAGCAGTTTGAGTGCGACCAGTTCCGAGTCACCGAGCGATTCGGACAGCCGTCGGTCGCGCGCGAGGTAGACGACGGTGCCCATGCCACCGCGCCCAAGCGGGGCGAGTACGCTGTACGGCCCGAGCACCAACCCCTGCCAGCGTCCGCGGAGGAGCTTGTCGGCCTGGTAGTGTGTGAGGGTACCGTCTCGGACCAGAGCAGCGGAGAGTTCGCGCGCGGAACCGGCGGCGTGGCGCGCCGCGAAGCGGTCCAGGTCGGACGGTTCGATGAGCCTGCTGAGTCGGAGGGTCGTGACGAACCTTGCAATCGGCGGGTCGGGCGGGTCGGTCATGATAGCGACTCGACAAGCCCGTCGAGTTGCTGGCGCAGGAGGCTCACCGCGTCCGCGTCAAGTCCGGTCAGACGTCCCATTTCGTTCGCGAGCGTCGGCCGCACTCCGAGGTGTTCGTCGGGGGCCGCTACGCGCGGACCGGCGTGAACCTGATCGCACCGCGTCGCGCGGACGAGTTCCGCGACGTTGTGTGCGCGCACTCGGCCCGCAGGCACTACACCGATCTGCCAGCCCGCGTGCTGCACCAGCGCCGCGAGTTGTGTTGTCCCGGCTTCCGCTGTGGTCTGGCCGCCGCTCGTCAGCACGCGATCGAACTCCAGTTCGATCAACGCGTCCAGTGCCAAGAGTGGTTCGGGCAGGAAGTCGAACGCGCGGTGGAACACCGCCTTGCCCTGTTTGGCCTTGGCAACTTGAACCAGCCTTCGGCATGAGTCGCGGTGGATCTGCCCCTTCTGAGTGAGCGCGGCGAAGACGATCCCGTTGGCGCCTTCGTTCAAGAACGTCTCGGCATCATCGACCATGACCGCGAACTCGTTGGCGGAGTACGCGAACCCGCCTGGCCGTGGGCGGATGAGGACGTACAGCGGCACGTCTGGCGCGACCTGGCGCACCGCGCGGAACAGCCCGATGGAAGGCGTCAAGCCGCCCAGATCGAGGCCGCTCGAAAGCTCCAGGCGGTCCGCGCCTGCACGGGTCGCTCTCACGGCTTCCGTCGGCGTTGTGACCGCGACTTCCAGTTCGTATCGCCGTGGGCGTGAGACTGTGTACCGGCCGTCGCGCCGTCCGAGGTCGTTGAGCAACTGGCCGATGCGGTTGGCAGCGGCCCCGCCCGAGGCGACAGCCGCGTCCGCAGGTTCGGGGTTCTCGTTGGCGAAGCCGTCGCCCGCGAGGACGACCGCCAGGTCGCGGAGTAGCGCGCAGGGGAGCGCGACCGGCGATACCGGCCGCGCCCATCGCCACTTGTGGACCCACACCTGCGCCGCGTCGAGCGGTGCGCCAACCCACGGTCGTAACCGCGGCAGTAGCAACTCGATCAACCGCGTGTCGGGTTCGTTCCAGTGCGTCTCGGCCCACTTGTCGGTCGTGAGGCCGGTGATCGCGGGGCCAAGAGGAGAGACGGCCTTCAAGTGGTTGTCGGTGATCCATTCGAGCGGACCGTCGCCAAGCCACACGCCACCGGGTTGAAGCCCGTCCGCGCCCGCGAACATGCCGTAGATCGCGATGCAGCGTGAGTAGGTGACTTTGCGGAGCGCATCCCGGATCGCGTCCGGCATCACGATGTTGTTGCGTTCGAGCAGTTCGAGCGTCTGTGGCAGTGGCGGCGTAACAACGAGAGCGTTCGCGGTGATGGTGGTCTGGTGTTCGTCGCGAAGCGAGCGCGTGTGAACGCGCCAGCCCTCTTCGGTGCGCTCCAGCTTCTCAACTAGCGTGTGGTCGCGGAAGTCGAAGCGACCTGCGTGCGTGTTGAGGAGCCGGAACGGGAGTTCGCGCATCCCGCCGTTGAACGATAGCCCGTAGATCTCGTCGGCCACGATTTCGTCGGCCGTACCGATGCGCCCGACCACGCGGGGCTGGTAGAACTGCTCGCCAGCCAGTTCGTCGGCCAGCATCGCCGCGAGGCGCCCGCCCTGCCGCCACTCGAACAGCAGCGGCGGGCCGAGATCGAACTTGGCCTTGCGGCCGTCCGGCAATTCGACTGTACGTGTACACATTCGCCCGCCGCCGTGCCGGCCCTTGTCGATGACGGTGACTTCGGGCGGCGACGGGCGCGCGAGCAACCGGTGCGCGGCGGTCAACCCCGCGAGGCCAGCTCCGATGATCGCGACGCGAGGCGTCACGGTTTCCCCCAGTCGCGGCTCACCTTCTCGGCCTCCGCGAACACCCGCATGATGTTCCCGCCCAGCACCTTGTGAATCTGCTCCTTCGTGTACCCGCGATCGAGCATCAACTGCGTGATCAGCGGGTAGCACGACACGTCGTTCATCTGCGTGGGCAGCTTCGGTACGCCGTCGAAGTCCGACCCGATCCCGACGCAGTCGATCCCCGCGACCTTCACGATGTGGTCGATGTGATCGACGATGTGTTTCACATCGCCCGCGGGGTAGTCGTTCTCTTTGGCCCACGCGCGGAACGCGTCGCGGTACTTCGCTTCGTCATCCGGGAACTGCTTCTTCAACTCGCGGCTCTTCTCGAACATGAGCTTCATCGCCCGCGCGCCTTCGGGCGTGAGGAACCCGCTGTAGAAGTTCACCATCACCACGCCGCGGTTCTCCTTCACCAGTTTCAGTACGTCATCGGGGACGTTGCGCGAGTGATCCGCGACCGCGCGCGCGGACGAGTGCGAGAACATGACCGGGGCCTTCGTTGCCTTTAGCGCGGCCTTCATCGTGTCGGGCGACACGTGCGAGAGATCGACCATCATCCCGAGCCGGTTCATCTCGTGAACGACGTTCACGCCGAACGGCGTCAGGCCATTCGCCTTCGGCTCATCCGAGCACGAATCGGCCCAGTCGAGCGAGTCGGAGTGCGTGAGGGTCATGTAGCGCGCCCCGAGTCTGTAGAGATTGCGGAGTACCGGTAGCGAGTTGTCGATCGAGTGCCCGCCTTCGACGCCGATCAGGCACGCGATCTTGCCCTTCTTCCGAACGCGAAGGATGTCTTCGGTGCCGTAAGCCATCTCGAACGTGTCCGGGTATCGACGAGCGAGTTCGTGGACGATGTCGATTTGTTCCAGGGTCAGCTTGACCGCGGTGCCTTTCTTTGCGGTGGACGACGGAACCCACGCGCTCCAGAACTGCGCCCCGACGTTGCCCTTCTTCAACCGTGGAATGTCGGTGTGGAATCTCTTCTGCGGCTTCGTGAGGTCGATGTTCGTGAAGCCGGGTCCGTCGGCCTCGCGTAGCTCGCCCGGCAGATCATTGTGCCCGTCGATGAGCAGCGCCTCGTTGTGGATCACGAGCGCCCTCTCGGACACGACCACGGTCTTGGGCGCGGCGGGAGTGTCAACCCCCGGAGCCGGCGGTAATCCAAACGCGACGGCGAGCAGGAGCGAAGCGAATTGGAATCGGTACATGGATAAACGCTCGCGTGAGAAGCGTGTTAGACGTGAGTATCACGATACCGGAGAGGGCACAGCGGGGCAAACGCGATAAGGTGAGGAGCGAAGTCTGATAACGGAGCCGCCACGTCGGATACAGCCTGCTGAGGTTCAAACAGCATGACCTACCTTGTCGTCTGCTCCGTTGCGCTGCTTGCGTCTGGGTTGACGTTCTTCTCCGGGTTCGGGCTTGGCACCCTACTCCTACCTGCGTTCGCGTTGTTCTTTCCGATCGAACGGGCGGTGGCGCTCACAGCCGTGGTTCACTTCCTCAACGGGTTGTTTAAACTCGCGCTGGTCGGGCGACACGCGGACCGCCGTGCCGTGATTCGGTTCGGAGTGCCCGCGATCGTCGCGGCGTTCGCGGGTGCGTGGCTACTGTTGCAACTCACAGACCTCAGACCGCTTGCAAACTACTATCTGTTCGACCGCGAGGTGCGCGTTATGCCGGTGAAACTCGCGGTCGGGTTACTCCTGCTCGTGTTCGCAGTCGTCGAACTGTTGCCGTACACACGCGAGGTGACCACCAGCGCCCGGTATTTACCGCTCGGCGGCGTGCTGAGCGGCTTCTTCGGCGGGCTGTCAGGTATGCAGGGCGCGCTGCGCTCCGCGTTCTTGCTGAAGGTCGGGATGTCGAAAGAAGCGTTCGTCGCAACCGGTGTCGTGGTCGCGTGCCTCATCGATTTCTCGCGGCTCGGCGTTTACGTTCCAGCGCTGTTGGCGACAGGCGCAGACCTTGATTACACGTTGCTCGGTGTCACAGTGCTATCCGCGTTTGCCGGTGCGTACCTCGGCAACCGTTACCTCAAGAAGGTTACAATGCGCGGTGTTCAGGTCATAGTCGCGGCGATGCTCATGGCGGTGGCGGTGGGCTTGGCGAGCGGGTTGTTGTAGAGTGGACGCAAGTCGCGGTGTTCGTCGAGCCGTACCGCGCGATACTGCTCGACAGCGTGTTGCCTTGAAACGCCTCGCGGCCGTGGGAAACCCCACGGCCGCGTCGTTGTTGCCCCTTCGGGTCACACGCTAACCACCTCGAAAACTACTGGTTGAACAAGAATCCCTTCGAGTTCAGCAACGCCCACACGATGTTCTCGTAAGCCGTCTTCTTGGCCTTATCGTGCTTCGCGATGTGCTCCAGCGCGAGGTCCATCTTCTCTTTGCTCGGCTTCGAGCCGGTCGCGAGCAGGAAGAGTTCTTCGACCTTCTCCGCGTCGGGTCGGGCATCCTTCGCCAAGCGATCCGCGCGGCCACCCGGACGGGCGATCTTGTCCTGCACTTCCTGACTGTTCAGAAGGTGTAAGGTCATCGCGAGGCTGGCCTCGTTCACGCGTTCGCACTCGCACGCGCTGATGCGCTGCGGGCGCCCAGTCACGTCCAGGAAGTACGACGCGAACGATTCGTCCGGCAGCATGATCGCGCGGTTCGGAGCGAACTTGTCACCTGGGAGACCGGGGAACGCGGTCGGGCTGTCGGTCAGCTTCGCCACCGCGTCGAACAGCACTTCCGCCTGCATCCGCTTCGGGTAGTACCGCGCGAACGATTGCTTGTCACCCTTGTTGAACTCGTTCGGTTCCGCCGCGAGTTGGTACGTGCGGCTCTTGCAGATCGTCTTCACCAGCGCCTTGAGGCTGTACTTGTTGTCGATCAGGTTCTGCGACAGCGCGTCGAGCAGTTCGGGGTTTGACGGCGGGTTGGTTACGCGCATGTCGTCCAGCGGGTCCACGATGCCGCGGCCGAAGAAGTGCGCCCAGTAGCGATTCGCCACTGTCCGCGCGAAGTACGGGTTCTTCGGTGAGGTCATCCAATCCGCGAACTTCTGTCGGGGGTCTTCGTCACTGGTCGCGGTCATTGGGTCGGCGTCAAGCGCTTTCATTGGCGACGTGCTGCCGGTCCGCTTGTTCTGTACGTTGCCCGTGGTCTTCACGAACAGAACTTGGTTCTGGTTCTGCTGGTTCTGGGCCGTTGCGCCGGGTTTGTTGACCGCCTTGAAGCCGACGCGACCGAAGAACGCGGCGAAACCCCAGTAGTCGTCCTGCGACCACTTCTCGTACGGGTGGTGGTGGCACTGGGCGCACGCGAGGCGCTGACCCAGGAACACCTGACTCACGTCGTCAACGAAGTTCTCCGGCGTTTTCACTTCCTTGTACCACACCGTCGGAGGGGACTTGCTCTCGTCGCCTAGCGCGCAAATGATGTCGCGGACGAAGTCGTCGTAAGGCTTGTCGGACGCAACTGCCTCGCGGATCCACGTATGGAACGCGAACGTGCCGTACGCGCGGTTCGCCTGCCCGCGGCGCTTGACGCGAAGGATGTCGGCCCACTTGTTCGCGAAGAAGTAGGCGTACTCCGGCGTCTCGAGGAGTTTGTCCACGAGCAAGTCACGTTTGTTGGCGTTCTTGTCCGCGAGGAACGCGAGCACGTCTTTCGCCTCCGGCAGCGAGCCGGTCACGTCCAGGTACACGCGGCGGATGAACACCTCGTCGGAGCACAGGTCCGATGGTGCGATGTTCAGTTCCTTCCACTTCTTCGCGGTGAACTTGTCAACAACGGTCTGTTCTTTGAAGGTGAAGTTCGCGGCTTCGCCCGCCCGCGGCACGCTCGCGCGGAACACGGTCACATTGCCGTTGAACCGAGCCATCACAGCGGCTTGGCCGGTGATGTTGAGAGTGTTCACGAGACCAGCCTCGGTCACGGTCGCGATGTCGGTGTCGTTGCTCTCGTATTGCGCCCGGCGGGTCACGTCTTCGATGCTGCCGTCGGAGTAGTGAGCGAACACGGCGAGCTGCTGCCGGTTCTGGCGGTCAACGACGCGGGCTTCCGGGTAGATGCTGATCTTCGTCACGGTCGGGTCTTCCTTGCTGCCGAATGGCAGACCAGACGCGATCCAGCGACGGACGATCTTGTACTCTTCGCTTTCGGCGTCCATCTTCTTGCCGCCGCCGTGCGGCACGGAGCCGCTCGCCTTGGTAAGCAACAGGCTCTGGTCCGGCGCGGCCGGGAACACACGGCGTCCGCGGCCTTCCTTCAACAGGTTCTCGTAGTCGAACGCCGGGTCGAATCCGAGCAGCGAGAGGCGGAACCCGTTCTGACCCGCGATCTTCCCGTGGCAACCACCCGAACTGCACCCCAACTTGGTGAAGATCGGAACGACGTGGTTCGTAAAGTTGATCGGGAGCGGCGCCTCCATCTTCTCTGTGAGAAGCGGTACCTTGACGGTCTTGCCCTCGACGCTGACGGTGATTTCGGTCTTCCCGTTGGCGAGCGGGAACACGCGACCGTTCTTCTCGACGCGTGCGACTTTAGCGTCGGACACGGAATAGGTCGCTACGGCGGTGAGGTCAACGGCGCGGCCATCGGCACGCGTTCCGGTGATGACCAGTTGCGGAGCGTCTTCCATGCCCCTCAACTTGAAGGCGGTGGGGTACGCCGCGACCGCAGTCACGGGCGATTCGGCGGCAATCGCGGGAAGTGTGGTCGCAACGAGCGCGACGAGGGCAGCGAGGAAGCGAGGCATGGCGGAAACCCTATGAAGTCGAAATGTGTTGGGGTGGGGGTGAACGTCCCGTGCCGCCGCGACCCGGCGGGAACCGCGAATCCTCGCGATTCCATTCGGGTCGTGGCTAAGCGGCTGCGATTAGCCAATCAGTTCCTTCACCGGTTCGCGCTCGTCGAGGATGTACATCGGACGGCCAGCGCCGTTGTTGAAGGTCATGCTCGGGTCGATGCCCAGCGCACGGTAGATCGTGCTGAGGACGCGGGGCACGCTCAGCGGGTTGTCCTTCGGGCGTTCGCCCTTGGCCGTGCTGGCTCCGACCGCTTGACCCATCTTCAGGCCACCGCCGGCAACCATCGCGCCCATGACCGGCGACCAGTGATCGCGACCCGCGTTCATGTTGACCTTCGGGGTGCGGCCGAACTCGCCCCACATCACCGTCACTACGTCGTCCTGCATCCCGCGGTCGTGGAGATCCTGGATCAGGTTCGCGATGCCGCGGTCCACGATCGGGAGCTGGCGCTTCAGTTGGGTGAAGTTCTGGCCGTGCGTGTCCCACCCGCCGATGGAGAGAGTGACGCAGCCGACACCAGCTTCGACCAGCCGACGCGCCGTGAGGAAGGACTCGACGCCCTTGTAGCGTTCGACGACTTTCGGGTCTTCCTTGCGGATGTCGAGCGCGTCGCGGACAACGCCCGCAGTCACCATCTCGAGCGCCTTCTCGTTGTAGGCGTCCATCCCGACCATCGTGCCGGTCGCGTCGATCTCGCGCTTGGTGTCGTCGAACTTCTCAAGGAGGTTCTTGCGCTCTTCAAGGCGATCAACGGTGACGCCGTTCGCGAGGCGGAGGTTCGAGTTGCCCTGGCCGCCCGGCGTGAAGGGCCGGTGTGCGATCCCGAGGTAGCCGGGTTCGCTGCCGCGACTCATCCCGCGAAGACTAACGAACGGAGGAACCGCGCCAGAGTTGCCGCTGCGGAGTTTCGAGATGACCGATCCGGCGCACGGGTGATCCGCGATCCGGTTCACGCGATCCGGGTAGCCGGTCATCACGAGCGAGTCGGAGTGTTCATCGACCGACACGATGGAGCGGACGCAGGACAACTTGTCCCACATTTTGGCTTGCATCGGGAAGTGTTCGCAGATCTCGACACCGGTCACGTTGGTCTTGATCGGGTTGAACTCACCTTTGAACTCGACCGGGGCTTCCGGCTTGAGGTCGTACATGTCCATGTGGGACGGCCCACCGGGCAGGTAGATCATGATCGCGGACTTCTGCGAGCGGCTGGCCTGTTTCTTGTTAGTCGCGGCCGCGCTGGCGGTCTTCAACCGCAGCATGTCGGCGAGCGTGAGACCGGCACCGAAGGCACCGATCTGGAGGAAGTCGCGCCGTGTGGCGCCGTCGCAGAACTTGCGGGACGAGCCGAGAAATCGAAGCATGACAGGATCCTCGCGAACGCGGATAGGAAGGTGGGAAGCAACTCCGGTGCGAACCAGGAAGGCAGTGTGTTGTGAGGTAGGCACCGGGTCACCGGTGGGAGGCGGGAACGCGCGCACACTGCCCTCTCATTGGATATTCACATTGAGCCGGGTTCAAGTCAACTGAAATATTCGGGTGATTGCTCGGGAATCGCCAAAAGTCAAACTGAGGGGTTTAGCGCCGCTTGCGGCGTCGCGAGAGTTGGTTGCGACGCCACGAGCAGCGAAGGAAGAAGTTCCTCACCCCACGGCTTCAAGTTCCGATTGCAACTTGAGCCACAGTTGCTCGGCCGCGTCGTGTTCATCCGCAACCGCGGCCAGTTCGTCGCAGATGTGCTGGAGTTCGTCGGCGTCGGCCGGTTCGTTCAATCGGGCTTCGAGGGCATGGCGCTTCTCGTCGAGCGCCGCAATAGTTCGTTCCAACGTCGCCATGTCGTGCTGAACCTGCGTTGCGTCGCGCTTGGTCGCGCGGGGTGCGTGTTTCGGTGCTTTCAGCACCTCATCAGGGAGTTTCACTTTCCCGGCCGCGAGTTCACGCTCGCCGGCTTCGATCTCCTTGTTCACCCGGTACAGGTAGTCTTCGTACTTGCCGTTGTAAAGCGCGACGCGACCGTCGCGGACCTCGATCACGCCCGTCGCGATGCGCGACGTGAAGTGCCGGTCGTGGCTCGTGAAGACCACCGTCCCCTCGTACTCAAGGAGCGCGTCCACGAGCGCTTCGACGGTGTCCACGTCGAGGTGGTTACCGGGTTCGTCGAGGACGAGGACGTTGTAATCGCTCAGCAAAAGACCCGCGAGGCACACGCGAGCGCGCTCGCCGCCAGAAAGTACTGAGATCGGCTTGTCGACGTGTGAGCCGCGGAACAGCATCGCGCCCGCCACCTCCAGAATCTCCTGAATCTTCCGACCCTTCCCCTTCTGAGTCAGGTAGTCGAGCACCGTGTCGCGCTCGGGAAGCGTGGTGTAAACGTGCTGCGCGTACACGCCGATCTTGCACCCGTGGCCCCACCGCACGTCACCCGCGAGTGGCTTCAGCGAGTCCACGATCGTGCGCAGGAACGTCGTCTTGCCCTGACCGTTGTCGCCGACGATCGCGACCCGTGAGCCGTGATCGACCTCTAACTGAACGTCCGATGCAATCTGCCGTTCTGGGTAACCGATGGCGAGATCGCGGCAGCGCACCGCGACGCCCTTTCGCGGCTCGATGCGCGGCGCACGAATGTGCGGTGTCGGTTCGTCGCCCAACACCTCGACCGTTTCGAGCTTCTCCAGCGCCTTCGCCTTCGACTGGGCAAGGCCCGCGGTCGCGGCACGCGCCTTGTTGCGCGCGATGAAGTCTTCGAGGTGGCGGCGCTTGGCCATGATCGCTTCGTTCGACCGCTCCGCGCGCTCGCGGTTTTCCTGTTGGAACTGGAGGAACGCTTCCACCTTGCCAGGGAACGACGTGAGTTTGCCCCGAGACAGCCCGAGCGTGTGCGTACACGTTGCGCCGAGGAATGCGCGGTCGTGCGAGACAATCAGACACGCGGCCCGGAAGTCGCGCAGAAAGTGTTCGAGCAGAATCTGAGTTCGTAGGTCGAGGAAGTTTGTCGGTTCGTCGAGCATCAACAGATTCGGTTCGTGTAGCAGCAGCGCCGCGAGTTTGAGGCGCGTCTGCCAACCACCGGAGAGCTTCGCGACCGGGCCGTTGAGGTACGCCCCCTTTAGCTCGAATTGCCCCGCGACTTCTCCGCATCGCCAGTCGGGTTGCTCGCTGTCGCGCATCAGGAATTCGAGCGCGGTCTCGCCCGGCAGGAACGGGTCGTGCTGGCGCAGGTAACCGAGGCGCAGGCTGGGGTGACGGATCACTTCCCCACTGTCGAGTTCTTCCTCGCCAAGCAGGACGCGCAGGAGCGTACTCTTCCCGGCCCCGTTGCGGCCGAGGAATCCGACCTTCACGTCGTCCGTGATGCTGGCGGTTGCGCCGTCGAGAAGTACCTGGTCGCCGTAGCTCTTGTGCGCGTCGGTGATCTGAAACAATACTGGCATCTTGCAGGTTCTCGGAACAACAGGAAAGGTGTTTAATTGCTCACGGCGCGCGGAGTTGACCGACCGATGTTTAACGTGCGACCCAGAGGCGCGCTCTCGCTCGCGGGCCGCTGGTACGGGATCACGTAGCGGACGATGAAGAGGAAGAACACCACGCACGCGGCACTGTGAGTGATGTGGAGGACTTCATGGTACTGCAACACGCCCGGGATGATGATCGGCCATTGGACGAGTTCGCAAATGGCACCGATGCTGTACAAGCCGCCGCCGACCCACACCCAGTTCATCGCACGCCAGCCGAGCGCCCGGTAGTACAGCGGAAGTGGGGGAAGCCCGATCCAACCGAGCGCGACGTAGATCGCCACGATCGCGGAGTGCGGTGCTTTCGGGAGGAGCCACATGCACGACACGCCCGCGAACGCGAGCAGCCACACCATCCGCAGGAACCACTTCCGCCACGTACCAGTCAGCACGATCGACAGGATCGGCGTGTACGTCCCGGCGATCAGGCAGTAGACCGCGGACTGGTCGAGTTTCTGGTAGAAGCGTTTTTCTTCGGGCGTGTCGTAGTGAAGACCGTGGAACGTCCCGCTTGCCAGAAAGAGGAGTATCATCGTCAAGCCGTAAACGAACACCGGGAACACGCGCCCCGGTCGGTTCGCGGTAAGGCGGAACATCACGAGCGTGGCGAACACCGCCCACGCCGCGGTTAGAAGGTGCGAGGACGAGCTAATCGGGTCGCGCAGAAACATCACTTCGTCCGGTCTCTGTGGCAGGCAAGCTTATTGTTGTATCGATGCTGTCCAACGCCGGACATGAGAAGGTGATGTGGGTGTTGTGATGTTTCGCCGCTCGCGGCGTCGCAACCGGCGAACGCCTGGTGGTTGTGTCGCGCCCCAACCGCTGGTACTATTGCGGCATCAGTGGAGCCAAGAAAATGGCGAACATCAAGTACTTCAAACGGCACCGGATGGAACTCGCCTTGCGGCACCCGCTCCCGCGATGGGAACTGCCGGCTGGGTTCGCGTGGTTGGCGTGGGAAGATTCCCTCCTCGACATGCACGCCGAAGTCAAGTTCGCTAGCTTCCAGAACGAGACAGACTCGCTTGTGTTCCCGTGCCTCGGTTCGCGGAACGGCTGTCGCGATTTGATGGCCGCGATTCGCTACCGGCCGGACTTCTGCCCGGAAGCGACGTGGCTTCTCTCCGGGCCAGACGGCTTCGCGGGTACCGTACAGGGTTTGTTTGACGAAAACCGGTTCGGAGGGATTCAGAACTTGGGCGTGGTACCGGAGTACCGCGGGTTGGGGTTGGGACGCGCGCTGTTGCTTCGCGCGATCGAAGGCTTTCACTCTGTCGGCGTGCGGCGTGCGTTTCTCGAAGTGACCGCGACCAACGCGGCGGCAGTGCATACTTATCGCGCGGTTGGATTCCGGTCGATCAAGACCATCTATCGCGCCGTCGAACTGCCCCACCCGGACACGGCACGCGTTGGGTTGTGACACATCCGTTCGTAGAATGCCGAAGACAGGGTCTTGGCGAGCGGGGGGCGTGAGCCCCCTGTTGCTTGAACAAGGAATTCGCGTGGGACAACAGGTATACCAACACACACTCGGCAATGGCTTGGTGCTGTTGGCGGAGCGGATGGATCACGTGCGATCGGTTGCGGTCAACTTCCTGGTCCCGGCCGGGGCCGCGTACGACCCAGAGGGGCAGTTCGGAATTGCGAACGTTCTCGCCGAGATGATCACACGCGGTGCGGGCGAACGAGACAGCCGCCAGTTGTCTCTCGCGCTCGACAACCTGGGCGTGGATCACAGCGAGAGCGCCGGTGTTGTGAACTTGCGTCTCGGTGGTTCCGCGCTCTCACGCAACTTGCTCCCACTTCTCGACATCTACGCCGACATAATCCTGCGCCCGCGACTACCAGAGGAAGAACTCGAACCGGTTCAGGCGCTCGCGATTCAGGACATCGAGAGCCTTGAAGATGCACCGTCGAGCAAGGTCATGATCGAGTTGCGCCGGCGCTACTACCCGGCGCCGCTGAACAAGGACCGCCGCGGGCGAGTTGAAGACCTCGAGTCGCTGACGATCGACGCGGTGCGCACGCAGTATCGTCAACTGGTCCGGCCGAATAAGGCGATTATTTCGGTCGCGGGCAACGTCGAGTGGGAACCGCTGAAAGCTCGCGTTGAGAAACTCTTCGGCCGGTGGGAACCGGGCGAAGTAGCTGACCTTGTTCCGCCGCCACACGAACCGCAGTCGGCACACCTCCACAAGGATTCGGCGCAGACGCAGATCGCGTTTGCTTATCCCAGTGTGCCGATCCCACACCCGGAATACTTCGCGGCTCGCGCCGCCGCGGGCGTACTCTCTGGTGGCATGAGTACCCGATTGTTCACCGAGGTGCGCGAGAAACGCGGCCTCTGTTACAGCGTGGGCGTGGGGCACGACTCGTTTCGCGACCGCGCTGCGATGATTGGCTACGCGGGCACCGGCCCGGACCGCGCGCAGGAAACGCTCGACGTGACTATTGCTGAGTTACGTAAGTTGAAGGACGGCGTAACCGACGATGAGATCGACCGGGTGAAAGCCGGACTGAAGTCGTCGCTCATTATGGCCGAAGAATCCACCGGCGCGCGGGCGAGTAGCATGGCGGGCGACTGGTACTTCCTCGGTCGCGTGCGCTCGTTCGACGAGATTCAGTCCGAGATCGACGGACTCACGCCGGCCGCGGTAATGACCCACCTGGAGCGCCACCCAGTCCGCGATGTGACACTCGTCACGCTTGGCCAGAACCCGCTAACGCTGACCGTGTGAGAGAAGCATGACGCCGCGCACGCATTCAGTCGTGACCGAACCAGACGAGGCCGCCGCGCCGCTGGTGTTCCTCTACCTGAGCGGTGTGGTAGTGTGGCTATTCGCGGTACTCGCGTGGGTGTACTACTTCCGCGGGTACGCGTGAGCGCCGGTTGGTACGCGTAGCCCGCCAGGGGTTGCGCTTCGCTACACCCCTGGCTACACTCCGACACCCCTCCGGGGTGAAAACCGGTCCCGAACGCGAGAGAGATTGCGATGCCCTTTCACTCCCACAAATTGCCGAATGGGTTGCAGATCATCGGCGAGACCAGCCCGTCGGCGAGGTCCGTCGCGGTTGGGTTCTTCGTGCGCACTGGGGCGCGCGACGAGACGCCAGCCGAAGCCGGCGTCTCGCACTTCCTCGAACACATGATGTTCAAGGGCACCACGCGCCGCACCGCGGAGCAGGTGAACCTCGACTTCGACCGCATCGGCGCGAACAACAATGCCTTCACCAGTGAGGAGAATACCGTATACCACGCGGCGGTACTCCCAGAGTACCTCTCGAAGGTCGTAGACGTACTCGCGGACATGCTCAGGCCGAGTTTGCGCGACGCTGACTTCGACACCGAAAAGAAGGTGATTCTCGAAGAGATCAAGTTGTACGACGACCAACCCGATTCGGTGATGTCGGAACACGCGCGGCGCATTTACTACAAGTCGCACCCGCTTGGCAACTCGGTTCTTGGCACGCTGGAGAGCGTTGGCGCGCTCACTCGCGAGCAGATGCACGCGTACTTCTCGCGCCGGTACGCCGCGAACAACATCGTTGTGTCCGCCGCCGGGAACTTCGACTGGTCCGCGTTCGTGAAGCTCGTGACCGACGCCTGCGGCACGTGGAACACGGACACTGTGGGCCGCGACCACCGCACTGAGTGGACCGGAACGCCGGGTCTTCACGTTCTCACGCGAGACAAGATTCAGCAGGAATACGCACTGTTCGTCGGGAGCGGCCCGCCGGCCGACTCGAAGATGCGCTACGCGGCCGACACCGTGGCGCTGGCCGTCGGCGACTACACCGGCTCGCGCTTGTACTGGGAACTGGTCGATCCAGGTCATGCGGAATCGGCCGACTTCGGATACTCCGAAAACGACGGCAGCGGCGCGGTGTTCGTGTCGCTCACGTGCGAGCCTGACAACACCGCCGACAACCTGAAGCGCATCGAGAAGATTCTGAAGGAAGTCCAGCGCGACGGGATCACGGACGAGGAGTTTCACCAGGCGAAGAACAAGATTCTCTCGCGCGTGGTGCGGCGCAGCGAGCGACCGATGGGCCGGATGATGGCGATCGCGTCGATGTGGACGTATACGGGCGAGTACCGCGACGTGGACGCGGAACTCGCGAACTTCGACGCGGTGACGCAAGCGGACATCCGCACGTACCTCGACAAGTACCCGATCGACCGGAACACGGTGGTCGCGTTCGGCCCGCTGAAGAAACTCAATGGGATTCGGGGAAAGCTCGTGCCGAGGGCGCAAGCGGAGCCAACTGCTCAACTGAAGACGAAGTCGAAAGCAAAGCCAAAGGCGAAGGTGAAGGCGAAAGCGAAGCCAAAAGCAACAGCGAAAGCGAAGCTAACGCCGAAAGCGAAACAGACGGCGAAACCAAAGGCGAACGTGAAGCCGAAGGCAACGGGGAAAGCGAAGCCGAAGGCGAAAGCAAAGGCAACGCCGAAGGCGAAAGCGAAGTCGAAAGCGAAGTCGAAAGTGTGAGTGTTCCCCGCGAACGAGTGTCGTGGGTCGGCGTGTCGGCCGGGATCTCGTGCGCTATCAGAAGTGCGTCGTGGTTTAACGAGCCGCGACGGCCAGGAAGCGGTTGAGCTTTTCCACTCCCGGCGGTCGCGGCTCGTTAAACCGCGACGCTACAATTGCTGAGAACGCCGCTATACGATTGCTCGTTCACTTCTCCACCTTCAGCAGCACCGACTTCGCGGCGTGTTCGGTATTTGCGCCCTCTCGCTTCGCCAACACCACGATCGGGTGTTCCATCGGCTTCACCCACGGCTCGGCATACAGCACCACTTCGCGGCTCGTGTCGCGCTCCGTGATGAGGATGCCGTTCAAGCCGATGTTCAGCACGCGAACGCCGTGCGGCAAACCCTTTACCTCAACCGGCACGCGGCCAGCGAATTTTCCTTGTCGGGCGATGTCAACGGTGAATCGCGTCTCCCGGCCTGGCTGAATCGTGATCGTCTGTTGGCGCACCGTTGTCACGATGTCGCCCACCGCTACCACCTTCGGCAATCCGCCGGTTGCGCCGTGCGTGATTTCTTTCCCGCCGATCGAAGCGCGGGCGATCAGCTTCAACTTCGCGTCCGGTGGAACGGTCGCGTTTGCCTCCGCGAACAGCGCGAAAGTGGTCGTGTTGAAGCCGGCTTCGACGAACGTGTCCGGTGCGGTGAAGCCCGCGGGCAGCCCTTCCAACTTCACGTGAACGGGACCGTCGAAGCCGTCGAGTCGCGTTACGTTGACGTTCACGGGCAACGCGCCGCTTTTCCATACGCTTGGTGAGGTGGGGGTGAAACTCACAGCGAAGTCCGGTTTCGGGTGGCGCACCGTCACGCGATACGCGTGGTTCGGACCCGACGCACCGCGAGCGTCCGTCACGCGAACCTGATAGTTTCCCTCCGCGGGCGCGTCGAAGATCACGCGACTGTCCTTACCGTATCCGGGACCGCCATCGTCATTGCGGTAATTCAGCGGGAAGAGCGGCAACCCGTTCGGCGGGAACGTCTTGCCGGGTGCGTGCAGTTCGACCTTGTACATTGGCAGGCCGAATGCGTGGTGTGTTGGGGTCGTACCGTGGAACGCGACCCGCTGCCCGCCGACCTGGTAGAACTGGCAGTCGTCGTCTGGGCCTTTCGGCAGTGCGAGGATGCGCACCACTTCGCCGTTCACGTACAGGTAATCGTCGATCGCGAGTTCGTTCCACGCGTCGAGCCGAATGCCGGGCTTTTCGGAGTCGTGGTCGCGGAACGTGACGAGTGTCTTGGCGGTCGCGCGCAGCACACCGAGCGGCACCGGCTTGCCGGCCGCATCGAGAATCTCGATCACAGGATCGACCGGCGAACCTGCCCGTCGCGCGAGCACCTCCACCACAAGCCGCTCACCTTTCCTTGCGCTGAAGTGCGTGGTGTGTGGATCGTTCGGCTTCGTGAAGATGCCATCAGCGGAACCGGGGACGCGAATGTCCGCGCCGGTGACCGGGTCGAGCACAACTGCGGGGAACTCCGCGACTGTCACTTCCGCGACTCCAGCCGCTTGCGGCTTCGCGGGCAGCGGCACCTTCACCTTCGTGCCGAGCATCGCGTCCTCAGGAATCAGAACCTTTGCCGTGATGCCGTTCGGGGCGCCGAGGTTCACTCCGGAAACGTGAACGCTGGTCGCGCGACCCCGTTGCGCCGCGAGCGGGAACACACCCGTCACGACTGGCACGTTCCCGATGTGCAGGCGATACGTGAAGTCCGCACCGCCGCGGAAGTCGCGGTCGCGGATGCCGATCGCGTAGGTTCCCGCTTTGCGCACCACGAAGCCGAGCGACGTTGTGTCTTCGGCGAGGATCGTTCCGGTTTCGTCGGTCAACACGAGAACGGCGTCGAGCTTCGAGCCGACTTCGGTCGCGACCACCTGCACGCCGACCTGATCGCCGATCGCCGCCGCGAACCGGTAGTAGTCCATGTCGCCGGCTCGGTCGATCGCGCCGACGACGGTCGTGTTTTGCTTCACGGTCATCGCCTTGCGGGCGGAATCCGTGATGCCGGCTTCGTTCACCACGGGGAAGGGGTCTGCTTTCTCCGCCGGCTGCTTCGCGGGTTGTGCAAACACCGGACTCTCGCCCGGCGGCTTCACTGCCTTCACCGGGAGCGGCTGACGAACAACCTTCCCGGTGGCGGTGTCGATTAGCAGCGCCGTCCCGTCGAAGCAAGCGAGCGCGAACTGCTTGCCGTCGGGCCGCAATGCGAAGTCGAGGATCGTGTCGGGCTGTGCGTCGTAGACCTTCGCTTCGGTGAGTTTCGCGGTGTTCCATGCCTTCACGAACTTGTCTTCGCCGACGGAGTAGAGCAGGGCACCGTCGTTCGAATAGGCGAGCCGCCATACCGGTTTCTCGTGCGCGAACGCGCTGTGAACCAGTTTCCCGCCCTCGGCATCCGCGGCCCACACGCGAATGCTCTTATCGACACCGGCCGCCGCGAGGTGCTTCTTGTCGGGACTCCAGGCGACCGCGTACAGCCAGTCGGTCGCGTCGCCGAGTGTGTACAACCGCTTGCCGGTCGCGACATCCCACACCTTCACGGCGCGGTCCGCACTCACCGACGCGAGCAGTTTGCCGTCCGGGTGGAACGCCAATCCGTACACCGCGTCGCTGTGATCCTTCAGTGTGAGTAGCGGCTTGTCGGTGTCCTTTCCGTTCTGCGGAGTATCCCACAGTTGGATGACGCGGTCGTAGCCCGCGGTGGCCAGTGTCTTCCCGTCGGGCGAAAACGCGAGCGCGTAGATCGCGTCCTTGTGGGCCGCGATCGTGGACTTCTCCACTCCATCGCCGATTGGGTGAACGAGTACCAACCCTCTCTTGCCCGATTCACCGTGGGCGACCGCGATTCGCCGCTCGCGCGGGTGGAACGTCAGTGCGGTCACGCGGCCCGATACGGGGGCCGGCGTACCGATCTGATCCCCGCCGGTGTGGAACAACCGGACTGCGCCAGGCGACCCGAACGCGACGAACTCGCCCTTGGGCGAGTACGCGACCGCGGTGACGGCCGGTGGCGCGGCCGTCGCGACCGCAGGGATCAGGAGCAGCGCGAGCGAAAGGAGTCGTGACATGAAGGTCGGTCCAGCTGGAACTATCGGAACAGCGCCATCGCGGTGCCAGCGGTGGCGAACGACAGCAGAAGGATTGCGATCGAACAACTACATGAGGAGCATCCATCAGCGCATCCGCTGGCGCCTTCGATCGCGCCCGCGACCGAACCGGCGGCATCCAGGGCACCGCCTGCCCAATCCGTCGCGCCGCCAGCCCCGTCCGCGATCAGGTCACCACTGTCGCCAGCGTTGGCGGAGCTACTCGTGCCGTTCTCGTCGTCGTCCTGGTATTGTTGCGGCTCCTTCCCCCACGGCTTCTGCTCTTGGGGCACGTGCTCGTCGTTGCCTTCAGGTAGCGGAGTCGGGTTGTACGGGTTCATTGGGCGTCGCCGTAGTCATGCGGTATCGGGTTAGTGGTTGAACAGGAACTCGCGGCCCGTCAGGACCGCCCACACGAAGTCTTCGATTGTCTCGCGGCGAGATAGTGCCCCTTCTTTCGATCCGTCCGCGAGAATCTCCAAAAACTTCTTCCGTTCCGTTACAGACGGTTTCCGACTTAGTCCCGCGAGGAACACGCGGTCCACGATTGCCTCGTCTGTCAGTTTGTCCACAATCCACTTCGTGACCACGGAGGTTTTGTCGCGCAACTTGTCGTTGAGTGTGTACCCGTTGTTCAGGTGGAGCGCCTGCGTCACGCTCGCGTCAGCGGTGCGCTCGCAGGCACAAGTCTGTATGCGCTCGGCTCTACCGAAGGCGTCGAGGAACCGCGACGTGGCGAGCGAGTCCGGCACCTGCACCGCGCGTGTGCCCTTGGGGTACGTCGTGATGGGTGAGGTCGAATCTCCCGCGGCAGAGGTGATCTTGTCGAACGGCGTCGGCACGCCGGTGATGTCGGCATACGCGTCGAGCAGCACCTCGCCCGGTAAGCGCCTCAACAAGTAGCGCGAGTAGAACCGGTCGTCGCTGGCGTTGTCCTTTGTGGGTTTCGAGGATCGCTGATACGCGGCCGAGTTCAGGATCGTGCGCATCAGGTGCTTCGTGTCGTACTTGTTCTTCACGAAGTCCGTCGCGAGCGCGTCGAACAGTTCGCGGTTGCTCGCGGGGTTCGTCTCGCGAAGATCGTCTTCGACCTCCACGAGTCCGCGGCCCATGTAGTTTTTCCAGACGCGATTCACAAGCGCCTTCGCGAAGTAGGGATTGCTCGGTGACGTGAGCCAGTCCGCGAAGTACGCGCGGCGGTCCACCGTCGAATCGGCCGCCAGCGGTTTACCGTCGAGCGGTGTCGGCGGCATCGCGACGCCGCGGCGCAGGTGCAGCGCGTCGCCGTCGGTTTTGCTCTGTACGAATACCTCGCCGATGCGGTCGCCGTTCTTCAGGCTCACGCGTGAGAACAGGTTCGCGAAGCCCCAGTATTGGTCCTGGGTCCACTTCTCTAGCGGGTGGTTGTGACACTTCGCGCACCCAATGGACGTGCCGAGGAAGGTGATCGCGGTCGATTCCGCCAGCACGCTCACATCCTTGTGCAGCACGAAGTAGTTGCCGCCACCGTTGGTGAGTGAGCTGCCGTTCGCGGTGAGGATGTCGCGCGCGAACCGGTCCCACGGTTTGTTGTCCGCGACGCTCTGTCGCAAGCCGCGGTAGAACGCCCACATCGCGGGTACCGGCAACTTGCGGCTCGACACGAGCAGCAAATCTGACCACTTGTGCGCCCAGTAATCCACGAACGCCGGGTGTTCCAGCAACTTGTCGATGAGCTTCGCGCGTTTCTGCGGGTCGGTGTCCTTGAGGAACGCAACCACTTCGTCCACAGTGGGCAGTATTCCGCAGGTGTCGAGGTACGCGCGGCGGATGAACTCTTCATCCGTGCATTGTCCCGACGGCGGGAGTTGTAGTAATTCGAGTTTCTTGAGAACCAGTTCATCGACGAAGTTATTGCGCGGCGCATTCGCGAACGCATCGGCTTTCACGGCGTTCGAGTAGGGGGCGGTAAGCGTGAGCGTGGCGACCTTCGTGCCGAAGCCGACGGTGATCGCGGCTTCGCCGTTGCCGACTGGCGTGACGAGTCCGTCTTCGGTCACGCGTGCGACCAGTTCTTCGGTGGAACCGAAGCGCGCGAGGGCGGTCACGTCCTCGACGGTGCCGTCGGAGTACACCGCCCGCACTTGAACCTGGAACGTCGATTTCGGCGCACTGGGTTTCACGAGGATCGCGGGCGGGAACGCCTCCACCCGCTCCAGGTCGGGGTCAGTGGACTTCGGTCCGGGCGCGTCGGCCGCGAGCCACGCGAGCATCATCTTGTGGTGCGGTGATTCTTCGCTGAACCGCTCGCCGCCGCCGTGCGGCATCGTGTGAGTGGCCTTCTTGAGCATCAGGCTGTCAGCCGGCGCAGTGAGATCGACGCGACGCGCGAGCGCCTGCCGCGTCAGCACGAACCAGTCGGAATCGGGGTCATAGCCGCGGAGCGAGAGCTTCATCCCGCCCTTGCCCGCGAGCGCGCCGTGACACGCGCCCGCGTTGCACCCGGAGCGCGTGAGCGTCGGAATCACGTGATTGCGAAAGTTCGGCGTGCCGGGTGGATCGATGCCGACGCTGCCGCCGACATTCACGCTCTTGTCGCCAACCGTGATAGTGATTTTGAAGTCGCCACCGTCGATCGCGGCGACAAGCCCCTTCGCGTCCACCTTGATGATTGGCCCGCTCTTTCCCTTCGGCTGACTGTATTTCGCGGTCGTGGTCACGTCACGCACGGCGCGGCCATTCTCCTCTTCGACAACGAGGAGTTGCTGGGTCTGCTTCGGCCCGGCAAGCGTGATCGCGGACGGGTACACGCGCAGGTCCGCACCCGAAGCGAACGGTGTGGCGAAGAGTGCAACCGTGAGAGTCAAGAAAAGAACCCGCATAGCGTGAAACTCGGTGTGGTCGGCGAATTCTTTTTGGGACACGCCGCTGGTCTGTCGAACCAATGACAGGCCAGCGGCCTGCCACACGAATCAGAACAACTCGCCGATCGGCTTCACGCCATAATCGACCATCGGGATCGGGCGGTTCTGCGGCCCGGGCAGTTCCTTGTGCGGGTCAAGCCCCAACCCTTTGTAGAGCGTCGCGGCGATCTCGCCCGGTGTGACCGGGCGCGACTTCGGCGCATAACCGTGTTCGTCCGATTCACCCACCACACGACCGCCTTTGAGCGGGCCGCCACCGATCACTACAGTCCACGCACCGGGATGGTGGTCGCGCCCACCTGCTGGGTTCACCTTCGGTGTGCGGCCGAACTCGCCCAGCGCCACCACCATAGTGTTCGAGAGCAACCCGCGCTCGCTCAGATCTTCAAGCAGCGCCGTGTACGCGGTGTCGAAGTTCGGGGCGACCTCCTTCGACATCTGCACAATGTCCGTGAACGGCTTTGAGCCGTGAATGTCCCACGTTACCTCGTCGAACACCGTCTCGAACATGTTCACCGTGACGAACCTTACACCAGCTTCGATCAGTCGGCGCGCCATCAGGCACGACTGGCCGAACCGCGTGCGCCCGTACCGGTCCTTCGTCTTTTCCGGTTCCTTCTCCAGCGCGAACGCGTTGCGTGCTTTCTCGCTCGACATCAGTTTGTATGCGAGTTTGAAGTTGTCATCGAGTTGCTTCGAGGCGGCGTTCTGCTCGAATGCTTCCGTTGCGCCATCCACCGCGTCTCGCAACTTCTGTCGGCGCTCGGCGCGGATTGCGGAGATGTATTCGGGCGGCAGCAAGTCCGGCACCTTGAAGCCGGGCGCGTTTGGGTCCGCGTTCAGGATGAAGGGGTCGTGCGTCTTACCGAGGTAACCCGCCGTGTGGCCGTGTGGCAAGTTGCCCCCGGTGCGGCCGATCGGCTTCGGCAGAAGCACGTGTGCCGGGAGTTCCCCGCGACCGCCCTTCAGGTAGCCGAGCGTGCAGCCGACGTGCGGGTGTTCGATGCCGCCGCTGAAGAGACGGCCCGTTTGCATCATCTGGTGGCCGGTGTCGTGAACCGCGGTTGCAGTGTGGTACACGCTGCGAATCAGCGAGAACTTGTCCGCGTGCTTCGCCATCCTGGGGAAAATCTCACTGATCTGGGTGCCGACCTCGTTCGTCTTGATCGGCTGAAACGGTCCGCGAACCTCTGCTGGTGCCTTCGGCTTTGGATCCCACGTGTCGATCTGACTTGGTCCTCCGACGAGGAACAGCATGATGCAGTTCACGTCGGTGTCCTTGCCGTTCGCGGCTTTCGCACGCTCAAGTTCCGTCAGCGTCAGCCCAAGCGGGACGATCGAACCGGCATGGAGAAAGTCCCTGCGAGAGAGGCCATCGCAGAACGTCGCGGGTCGGTCAGTGTCCAACCGGATCATGGTACGGCTCCGTCGCGGGGAAGAGACGCGAAAGACAGAGGCTGGCCTACTGTTTAGGTAGCCGATTGGTGGCGTGCGAGCAACGAGAAACACGGCCGGTTCCGCCCGTGCGTGGCCAAGCGGGAGGGAAAAGTATGGCGGGCGCGGGTTTGTTCCCGCGCCCGCCAGGCTACGAAAGCACATTCGGGTTTCAGTCGAGGTTGCCCGGTTCGCCGTCGCGGGGAAGCAGGGCCCGCCGCCATTGGGCCGGGTCCGTTCCCGTCCGCAGGCCGCGAACGCTCCCATCGCCGAGGACCACGTTCATCACCGTGTGGCCGGTCTGCGCGGTCATGCTGTTACAACAGTCCTGGCCCGCCGGGCAGGAGCCGACGGGTTTCGGGATCGGGCGCACCTGGAACATGAACACGAGTTCGGGGTTCCCGCCGGGGTTGGGCAGGCCGTTCGGGGCGGTGACATTTTGCGGCGTCCCTCCCGCGATCGTGATTTGGTTACTGTTCAATGCGTAGGTCAGGCCGAAGTTGTGGACGCCACCGCCGTAGCCAGCGCCGATGTGCCAGGCCATAAATGCCGTGCGCCCGCGGCCCTCGCACCACTCGTACCCTTCGGCGAAGAAGATCGTGTTCGACAACCCGTCGGTGACCGCGAGCATCGATTGCGGCGGTGCCTGGTAACCGAGTGCGGCGTTGCCGTTAGTCAGGGCGTTCCAGTTTGCCAAGTAGTTCGTGGCCGACCACGGACCGTTGGTTCCAGAGACCGTGGTGTTAGCATACACCAGTCCGGGACCTGCAGGCGCCTCGCTCCCGACACTTGGGTCCGATGGGCACAAGAGAGCTTTCACGATGTTACTGCGTGTGTCTGGTTTGAACACCGAGACGTAGCCGTTGACCGGCGCGCCGGGAGGCGCGTACACGGCGGGGACACCTGGTCGCGCCGGTGTCACCACACGGGGTGGCGGCGAGTAGTAGGAGGCGGTGCCAGTGCCCGGGTCGGGGTTGCGAGGCGGAACCCACTGGAGGGTGGCGACTGTGTACCCGTTCGCGTTCGTCGAGCTGACCCACTGCTGGGACCCGACGTACTGGTTGTAGGTCGCAGGGATCGCCGGATAGAAAGTCGTGCCGGTGTAGTCGAGTACGGCCGGAACGCCCGGTACGGCCGGGGTGATGATCGCCCCACCGGGAGCGGAGATGGTCCCAGAGGTGTTCCCGTACTGCGCCACGTCCGCCGCGATGGTGTCGTAGAGCGACGCCTCTTCGAGGTACGGCAGAATGTGGACGGCCCAACTTCCGTACACCGCTCGTGTGTTCGCCGATTGGAGCGTCGTTGCCCCCGCTGGAGCGATCCCGTTGTACGTCGGGAACACACCGTGTACGTCGTGGTAACTGTGTGTCGCCAACCCGACCTGCTTCATGTTGCTCTGGCACTTCATGCGGGCGGCGGCTTCGCGCACCTTCTGGACTGCCGGCAACAACAACCCGATGAGGATCGCGATGATCGCGATCACCACCAACAATTCGATCAGTGTGAACCCGCGACCGCCACGGTAGGAGCGAGACATGCGACCCCCCACTTTGACAGGGACGAATCGAAAAAAGGAGAAATGCTTCTCATTGATAATCGATCTAACGTTTATCAGTCAAGTAAAAACCAAATATGTTAGACGGCGAGGTGACCAACCAATCGCGGCGTGACCGCACCAGTCCCTCACTGCGGGGAGACCAAAGCACTTGCCGTCCGTGATGCGCCGCGGATCGCCCAACTCTTTCTCCCCTCTGTAATGAGGGGTAGGGGCAGGTTGCCTTTCACCCGTGAAGCACCGACAAACGGACGGTCGACGAACGGGAACATGTAGTCAATGAGCAGCCAGCGCGTGGTGAAAGTCGTTCCCCTGAGGGGTCGCGTCCAACCGGATGGAGGCTGACGCCGCACCCAGTCGGCGCAGGTGAATGGAAGATCAACTGGTTCCGACTGTAACGACGGCGCAATCTGAATGGCGCAGGAAAGAGATTCTGCTTACCCCCGACAGGATGCCAACACGCCTGATCGCTACAGGTAGGGTAAAGTGACACCAACGCGGAGGTGGAGTCATGAGTCGTGATCTGGTGGGAAAGCGGGCCGTCCTCACGGGCGCGAGTGGCGGGATCGGGCGGGCGGTCGCGACGGCTCTGGTGAAAGCCGGGGCGCGGGTCGCACTCGCCTCACGAAACGCAGATAAACTGAACGAACTGGCGTCCGCGTTGCGAGGTACTGGGGGCGAGGTACTCGCGGTGCCGACAGACGTAACAAACCCTGACGACCGGCAGCGGCTCGTGGAAACGGCTGTGTCCGCATTCGGTGGCCTCGATCTGCTGGTGAACAACGCGGGTGTCGGCAGTTGGGGTCACTTCGCGGATTCGACAGAGGCCATCTGCCGCACCGTGATGGAGGTGAATTTTTTCGCGCCCATCGAACTGACCCGCCTCGCGCTGTCGCACCTGACTCTCGGCAACCAACCGGCTGTCGTGAACGTGACCTCGATGTGCGGGCGGAAGGGGATGCCCGCGTGGCCGGAATACTCGGCCAGTAAGTTTGCCCTCGTCGGTATTTCGGAGGCGTGGCGCGCCGAGTTCGCCCGGTTCGGTGTGGACACGTTGACCATCGTGCCAGGCATGACGAACAGCGGCTTCGAGAAGAACTGGCTTCGCAACGACGGAAAAGCCGATCTCCGTTTCGACAAAGGGATGACGCCGGAGTATCTTGCCGCGAAGATAATCGACGCGATCCAGCAGAATCGCACCGAGACGGTGTGCGGTTCCGAGGCGCGGCGCCTGTTGCGATTCAACCGCTACTTCCCACGACTCACCAACTGGCTGCTCGCGAGGAAGGTGAAGAAACTCTACTCCAAATGATTCGCTCGGCGGGCGGCGCCCGCCTTACGGAACACACCATGGCCACCGCCCAAGCCCCCGCGAAGACGCTCTCCGATCCTGAGTTGAAAGCCGCGCTGCAAGGACTGCGCCGGACCGACAACCTCATCAACTGGTGGTACCTGCTTCGCACCTATGTGTACCTCACTCTCGTCATCGGCGGGGCGGTGTGGTTCTTCGAGACCCGCGAAGCACTCGTACTATCGTGGTGGCTGAACGTGCCGGTCGCGCTGGTGGCGGTCGTTCTCGTCGGCGCGGGCCAGCACCAACTCAGTGGCCTCGCACACGAAGGCTCGCACTACATCCTGTTCCGCAATAGGCTTCTGAACGACATCGCGTCGGACCTGTTCACAATGTTCCCGATGTTTGCGAGTATCTACCACTACCGTCTCCAGCACCTCGCGCATCACCAGTTCGTGAACGACCCAGACCGCGACCCAGACGTGTCGCAACTTAAGAGCAGCGGCCACTGGCTCGGGTTCCCGCTCGCTCGCCGCGCTGTGCTTCGCGCGTTCGTTGTGCAACTGTCGCCGTTGCGCCTGGTCCGGTTCATCCGCATCCGTGCGAAGTACAACTCCACCGGCACCGACAAGAACCCGTACACGATCAAGGGGCAACCGCTGGCGAAGGCCGCGGTGCGGATCGGGACGCTGTACCTGCTCGCGGTGACGGCGGTCGTCACTGCTCTCTACTTCCTCGTCGATGAGTGGTGGCCGATGCTCGCCGCGTCCGCGGCGATGTGGCTTGTGGTTTCGATAGTGTTCCTGATGCTCCCCGAGCACAGGTATCAGCAGACGAAATTGCGCCCGGTCATCCCAGCGCGTTGGACCGCCGTGATGCGTGTTGGGTCCATCACGGCGCTGGTCACGGCGACGCTCGTTGCGACGAGGCTCACCGGCTCGCCGGTGGTCGGGTACTTCTGGCTGCTGTGGGTGCTGCCAATTTTCACATCCTTCGCGTTCTTCATGATCCTGCGTCAACTGGTTCAACACGGGAACGGCGGTCGCGGGTGGATCAACAACACACGCACGTTTCTGGTCGCGCCACTGATCAGGTTCTCGGTGTTCCCGATGGGCCAGGACTACCACCTGCCACACCACATGTACGCGACCGTGCCGCACTACCGATTGAAGCGCCTTCATGAGCTGCTGATGAAGTACCCTGACTACCACGACGAGGCGGTCGAGGTTCACGGCTACTTCGTGTCGCCTGAGAAGCCGCAGGTTCACCCCACGGTGGTTGACGTACTCGGCCCAGAGCACGCCCCGCGCAACGCGGAGGTTCACATCGATGCGGAGGCGGTGTCAGTCGCGGAGTTCAACGACGAGGAAGGGTTGGCGAAGGAAGTGGAGTTGTCGCGCCAGAAGCAATGAACCGCCGCAAGCGGCGGCGGAGAGCCTCAACTGATGATCTGCTTGCGCCGCTTGATGTAGTCCCAGATCACGTAGCGATCCAGGTCGCGGCCCGCGGTGAACACGACACGGCCCTTCGTCGCCCGCGCCATCTTGTACGCGAACTGCACGTCTTCTTGTGACTGATTCCACGTCGAGAGCAGGAAGATGTTGAGCGTGATTCCCGCACGCGCGCAGAGCAGAGCCTCGCGCATTGTTGCGTCCTCGGTGCGCTGGTCCGGCGGGTATAGCATGAACACCATGCTGCCCTCGAAGTGAGCTGTTGGCAAGCCGTCTGTGATGAGTACGATCTGACGGTTCGGGGTGTCCTGGTTCGACAAGAACCGGCGCCCGGTCTGGAGTGCGTGCTGGATGTTCGTGAAGTGGTGCGGAACCTGAAACTCGCTCACATTCGGGTTGCTCATGTCGGCCTTCAACCGCACCACCGGGTTGAAGATCGTGACTGGCTTCGGCATCAGCCCCGCGATCTCGGACAGGTGTCGGGGTTTCGCAAAGGTATACATCTCGATGAACTGAAGGAAGTCGCCCGGGTACTCGCTGCGAATCAGTCCGTCGAGCGCGAGGCCCATGCGCTTCACGTTCACGTACTGCCCGTCGTAGCGCATCGAGCCGGACATGTCGAGCAGCACGCAGGTCGCGGCCTTCGGGTTCACGCGCGTGTGGTGAATCAGGATGTCGTCCGGCTTCATGCGCACCGGTAGCCCCGGCCCGCTTCTCACAAGCGCATTGACCATGCTCGCGGGGATGTCCATCTGCGAGACGCTGTCACCGAACTCGTAGGCCTTCGTCTTGGGCGACTCGACCGCACCCTCGCCGGTGATCGCGTCGGGGTGGCGTCCCGTCCGCGATGCCTGCATGGCGCTGAATATCTGCGTGAGTACCTTCGACTGGAACAGTCTGAGCGCCTTCGGCGTCAGGCGATATTTCCCGGCCCCGTCGGATTCCAGCCCCTGCTTCTCGGCCTGTTCTTTGATGTAGTCTTCGACTTGTTGTTGAAGAGCCGCGAGCTTCTCCATGTCGCCCGGCTCGGTGAACTTCTGAAGCTCCTCCATGTCGATGATCGCGAGCTGCGCGGTCTTCTTCGCCTCTTCGAGCTGCTTGAGCAACTTGTCGATCGCTTCGAGTTCGTCTTTCACGTCGAGCGCTTCAGGGACAGTCATCTTCTGCCGGCCGGTGAAGTCGTACTTCGCGGCCAACTCGTCCACCTGATACTTTTCGCCAAGCAACCCGGACACGAGAACGATTTCGCGCGCGAAGTCGTCGGTGTCGTCGCCGACGCGAAAGTACAGCGCTTCGAGGTCCGCGATCTGTTCTTCCTTCACGGCCTTGCGGAACTCGTTCGCGAGTTTCTTGGGCGGCGTGACCTTCTGCGCCGCGCCGCGGAACGCCGTCTCCGCGGCCTTCACAACGGCCTTCGTCTCGTAGGTTTCGAGGATCTTGCGCTTGCGTTCGAGGAGCATTTGCTTGATCGCGTTGATGCTCGGCCCCAAACCCGCGATCTGCGACGCGTCGAGGCGGATGGCGTTCGCGAGTTGCTCTTCGGTGAACTCATCAGTATCGCCCCACGAGAGCATGTGTTCCATGAGCGGCGAAACCATATCCGGGGGCGGCGCGGTGGGCGAGGGGAAGTTCACCGGGTCGTACCGCTGGTACGTGTGAACGATCCCGCCCGGCGTCTGCTTGTCCTGGGGTTCCATCGCGTTCCTCGTGTCGGTGGCGAAATCGCATTTGGTCGTGTTGCTCAAAAGCCATCACTTGATGCTGAGAGTCTCTTTCGTGAGCGCGACCGCGTGTGGGCTTCGCAAGATTTTGTCCGCGTCTGCAGAGGTCAGGTTGTTCTGGCGAAGACCAAGCCGTTTAATGCTTCGAAGACCGGGCCAGTCGCCGAGGAGTCGCGCCGATTCTGCACTCAGGTCGTTATCTGACAGGTTGAGTTCTTGAAGTGCTGAAACGTTGGAACGGACGAGGGCACGGACGCCCTCATCGCGAAGCCAGTTTCCATACAAGTCAAGAGTGTGCAGGCCAGTACGGTCTGCGAGGTAACGAACTGCTCGAACGCCTTCGCGTCGAGGCGCGTTGTTGACAGTCGCAGGCGTTGAAGGTTTGTAGCACTGCTGTTCGTTGATAGCTCCCTCGCGATGTGATTACCGTGAGGGGTGTCGGTCAACCAGAGGTCGCGAAGGTGAGAAAGATGGGGCGTGCCGAAAAGGGCTGAGAGTGCATCCGTGGACAGCGCTGGCCCCGGAACCTCGAGTGCGACTAAAGAGCTTATTATTCTTGGATCAGCTATCAAGTGCGCGCCCGTACTTGACAGCGGTACACCTTCCCGTGAATTGGAGATACTAATGGCTCGTAATCCCCACAAAGACGGATCGCGAAACAGCGTTGTCTCATGTACGGATAACTTCCTGAGGCGGAGTTCCCCAACAGGTGTCAGATGCCGAACTCTCCCCCCATGTTGTAGCCACTGCCCAGCCGTCGCATCGAACGCGTACAAGAACCCGCGCCGAAACCCGTAATGTATCTTTGGGTAACAATGATGGGCATTCTTTAGTGCCCAGTGGGGGAGTTGTCTGGACCAACGTTTTCGATGCCGAGCCGCGAGTTCCCCAAGTCGTTCGTTGGTTTGCGGTGTTCCGGCCAAAGAGGGGCTCCCCCACCCACCCCAATCGGCACCACCGCCAGTTACGGCGCACTGAATGCGGATGAACTCTGCTCGCGCCTCGTCGCCATTCTCCTGAAGCCAGTCCGCGAACACGAGGCGCACGGTATCGTCGTCGAGGTCCGCGTTGATCGCGGCCAGGAACGGCTCCCACCCCGGCGGGTACGGGGCGTCGTCGGGCTTCGGCGTTCGCGGGTGACGCGCCACGGCTCACGTCTCGTAGGTCATGCGGCCGTGGCGGGTGGCGCGGCTGATTCTGTCACTAGCATACAGCCCCGCTAACACGAACTCTGCGCAACTCGCGCGCACGGCGTCCGTGTCGCCCGCGTTCACCTCGAACGCCTTCTCCCACGCCTTCGGCACTCGCTTCAGGCGCTTCGCGTACTCCGCGCTCGGCAGCATGTCGCCGACTTCGATCTTCACACCCTTCGAGAACACGTCGGAGATTTCTTCCAAGCCGTGCTTGTCCACGTACTCCTCGAACACGATCCGGATCGCGTCCGCGATAATGGCTTCGAGTACCTGCCGTTCAGCCATCTGGTGCGAACCCATCAGATCGAGTTCGAGCTTGCCGAGCGAGGATGTGGGAAGGTGGCCGAGGTCGCTGATGCGAGGCACCGCGGGCGATTCGTTCAGGCGCACGCCGCGGTGACGCGCGCTCGCGACCATCGTACGGTAGTTGGCAATGCTGAACCGCGCGCTCACGCCGCTCGACTGATCCACGTACTTCGACTTCCGCGCGCTCACACTGATTTGCTCGATGATCTCCTTCATGAAGTACGGCACGTACACGCCACTCGCCGCGTCCGGCTTGGCTTCCTGCTCCATGATCTCGATGCCGAGTGCGCGCTCGCGCGGGTAGTGCGTCTGGATGATCGAACCGATGCGGTCCTTCAGTTGCGGGATCACCTTGCCCGACCGGTTGAACGTCGCCGGGTTCGCGCTGAAGAGGATCAGTACGTCGAGGTCGAACGGGATCGGATACCCGCGAATCTGCACATCGCGCTCTTCGAGGATGTTGAACAACCCGACCTGAATGAGTTCGTCCAGCTCCGGGATTTCGTTCATCGCGAAGATGGCGCGGTGCATTCGCGGGATCAACCCGAAGTGCAGCGCGTCTTCGGCCGACATGCTTGTGCCCATCGCGAGCTTCGCCGGGTCGATCTCGCCGATGACGTCCGCGAACTTGGTGCCGGGCGCGAGTCGCTCCGCGTACCGCTCTTTGTGATGCCACCACGCGATGCGCACCTGCTCCTCCGGCGTGTTCGCGACCAACTCTTTCGCGGCGCGGGTAATGGGCGCGAACGGGTCTTCGTGGACCGCGCTACCGGGGATGTCGAGGTACGGAACGTACTCGTCGAGGAACCGCACGAGCGCGCGCATGAGGCGGCTCTTCGCTTGTCCCTTCTCGCCGAGGAACAGCATGTCGTGCGCCGCGAGAACCGCGATGCTGATTTCGGGAATCACCGTGTCGTCGTACCCGACGATGCCGGGGAACAGTGGTTCGCCGCGCTGGAGAGCTTTGAGGTAGTTGTCACGCAGTTCGTGCTTGACGGACTTCGATCGCCAGCCGCTTTCGCGGAGGTGTTTGAGTGTGGCGGGCCGCGGTGCGGTCATGTGGTGTCCTTGCTCGGGAAGTCGCACGCCGCATTTTACGCAGAAGGGGAAGATGGAACAATTCGGAGAGTAGAGTCAGATAGGTGAACGCCGAACGACGAACGGGCAAGCCGCGAGGGCCGGTCGCGGGTTGCTTGTCTGTCTCGTCCTGGCCCTACGTTGCGGTTGTGGTGCCCGCCACGAAGAGCGCAGCACCTACGAACAGCGTCGCCGCTCGGACGGAACACTGCAAGGGTGCTCTCCGAGAGAGGAGCGAAACACACGCGTGTATCGTGCTCTGTCGCGTCAGATGTCGCCGCCGGATGGTTTCGCCTTGCCCTTCGGTACGTCGATGTCATGCTTCGCGTCGCCCGGCGGCAAATCGACCTGGAACTCTTGCTCGCAGAGCAACTTTCCGCCCTCGCGGTCGAACCCCGTGACGCGAATGACCGCCGGTCCGCCGCCGTAACCCTTCCCACCCTGCGCCGAAGTGTCGTACTTGCCGTTGCGGATGTTCGCGATGCCTTGGGCGCCGGAATTCTTCTTCGTCGCGTCGGGCGTGAACAACACGTCACCGAACGGTATCGGCTTCCCGTCGAACGTTGCCGTTCCCGATACGCGGTTCCGCTTCTGCTCGGCCTCTTTGCAGCCAAAGAGGAGGCCCATCACGAGAACCCCGAAAGCCACCGTTTTCCAGCGCATCTGATCCCTCCGAATTGAGTACGACGGGGACGAGGGATCAGAAGCTCGGGATCACTTCGCCCGCCGCACGGCTCGCGAGCGGCTTGAGCACGGTGTTCAGATCTACCGACTCGCGGAGGAACCGGATGCTGCCGTCGGCGAACGCGACGTTGCACCCGCCACTGTGATTGCTGCCCATGCTGATGTCGTTGTAGTTGCCGCCGCCGTTGTACTTGACCGTTCGCATCGCGTTGGTCACGTTCTTCGACGAGTTGGAGTCATTGGCCCACTGGATGCCGCGCGGCCACGCCCGGAACGAGTTTGGAGCAGTCTCCATCCCCCGCCACGAGGTTTCAAACATCAGCAGGGTGTTAGTGGTGCCGTCGGTGATGTCGGTGATCTTGACCGCCGCCGGGATCGTCGGGTTGGCGGCAGTAAAGGTCGGGTAATATGGGAGAACACCGTCGCACGCGAGTCCCCCCTGGCTCGACGTCGGTTGAGTGACGTTGTAAGCCGTGCCAGTGGTGGGGTTCGTTCCCTTCGGCCCGGCGTTGCCGACGTAGTGCGTCGTGAACGCAAGAACGCCGGTGGACGGAGCGTCAATAGTGCTGCCCGAATTGAACTGGTCGTAACTGGGGCAGAGGAAGCCGGCGACCCGGGTCGCCCCCATCGTCGTGTTCACGTTCGTCGTACTCCAGGTTCCCATCGTTGGGTTCATGGTACTGCCGAGCCCAGCCTGCTCGATGTGCGGGAGGATGTAACAGTGCCAGCCCACACCCGCGGATGCGTTGTTCACGGTCGTTGGGCACGTTGGGAACGTCCCCTGTGCGTCGTGGAACGAGTGCAGCGCGACGCCGAGTTGCTTGAGGTTGTTCTGGCACTTCATGCGTGCAGCAGCCTCACGAACCTTCTGCACCGCTGGGAGCAGTAGGCCGATCAGTATCGCGATGATGGCGATCACCACCAACAATTCGATGAGCGTGAACGCGCGCCGTACGGGATGCATGGTAGCCTCGACAACGATGAGAGGCGAATGCGAACTGTATTGCATTCAGTTTCGCGTGCGGGGGTCGAGACGCAAGGAGAAACCTGCCGAAACTCCGCAGCAAAAGCGACCGACGAAGGGACCCAGAAATGACAACGCCACCGGAAATCCGGTGGCGTGTCGCGTGTCGTTCACGGATCAGATCTTCAGCACACCGGTGCTGTCGCCAAAGGACTTGGCCGGGGCACCCATCCGCTCGAAGAGCGCGAGGTACAGGTTCGTGATCGGCGTGTCGGACCGCTTCGGGAACACGATGTGCCGTCCGGATTCGATCGTGCCGCCGCCCTTTCCGACCAGCAGGATCGGCAGGTCGTCGTGGTTGTGGCGGTTACCGTCGCCGTTGGCGCTGCCGTATACGAGCATCACGTTGTCGAGCAGGCACGTGCCGTTCGGCTCCTTCACGGCCTTCATCTTGCTGACGAGGTATGCGAACTGCTCCATGTGGAACTTGTTGATCTTCGCGATCTTCTCGAGTTTCTTCGCGTCGTTGCCGTGGTGCGAAAGGTCATGGTGCCCTTCGGGCACGTCGATCATCTTGTACGGTTTGTTGCTCCCCTCGTTGGCGAAAGGAAGGGTGGCGACGCGAGTGAGGTCCGTCTGGAACGCGAGCACCATCAGGTCGGCCATCAACCGCATGTGATCCTGCACGACCGAAGGGATGCCGGTCGGCGCGGGCATGTTCGGCTTTGGGGTCGCAGCCTTGTTCGCGTCCTTCGCCTTCTGAATCTGCTGCTCGACCTCGCGCACGCTCGTCAGGTACTCGTCGAGTTTCTTCTGGTCGCCGCTCCCGAGGGTGGCGCCCAGCCCCTTCGCGTCTTCCATCACGAAGTCGAGGATGCTCTTGTTGTAGAGTTCGCGCTTGGCGCGGGCTTCCGCGAGTTCCTTGGGGTCGGTGCCGTTGAAGAGGCGGTCGAACACGGCCTTCGGGTCGCACTCCTTCGCGTTGGGCGTCGATTCGCCGCGCCACGAGAGGTTGGACGAGTATGCACACGAGTAACCGCTGTCGCAGTTCCCGGCCATCTGCCCGCGTTCGATGCCGAGTTCCAGCGACGGGAACCGCGTCTTGTCGCCGAGGACGGTCGCGACGTGCTGGTCGGCGGACATGCCGACGCGAATGTCGGCGCCGTGTGTCTTGCGCGCCTGCCGGCCGGTGAGGAATGAGGACATGGCGCGTGCGTGGTCGCCGGGGCCGTCGCCGTTGGCGCGGGCCTTGTCGCACGTCAGCCCGGCCATCACGTTGACGTATTCTTTGTAGGCGTTCAGCGGTTCGAGCGTGCCCGTGAGTTCCTTCAATGCACCCGTGGCGGAGGGCGTCCACGCGGGCATATTCACGCCGTTGGGCACGTAGAAGAACGCGAGTCGCTTGGGCGCGCCGGCTGCGGTCGTCGCGGCAGCGGGTGCGGCCGTGGCGAGCGATTCGAGGAAGGGCAGGGCGATCGTGGTGCCCAGGCCCATCAACGCGGTCCGGCGTGAGATCGACTTCTTCATGGACAACGTGCTCCGCGTCTTCGTGTGGAGGGAATTGTGCCCGCGAGGGGCGGTGGGTGGACGTTACTCGCTTCGTTTGCCCTTCCGCTTCTGGAACGGGTCGCTCTTCACGACTGCCAGAACCAGCGCCGAGAACTTATCGCCATCGGCTTTCGACGACTTCACAATATCGTCGAGAGCGCACTTATCGTAATACTCTAACCCGCGACCCAGGCCGAAGGTAAGCAATTTTTCCGCGAAACATCCCCGGAACTGGTCGGCCTTGCCGAGTAACACCTTCCGCAGTTCGCCGGGACCGTTGAACTTCAGCCCGCCAGGAAGTTCGCCCGTCGAGTCGATGTCTTTCTTATTGTCCTGGGAGCGCCAGCCGCCGATGCCGTCGAAGTTCTCCAACCCGAAGCCGAGCGGGTCGAGTTTGTTGTGGCAGACGGCGCACTTCGGGTCGGCCCGGTGTTGTTCCATCTGTTGACGCAGCGTGCCTTTTAGTTCTCCGGTGGGCGGCAGTTCGGGCACGTCCGGTGCCGGTGGTGGCGGAGGAGTCCCGAGCACGTTTTCGAGAATCCACTTTCCGCGTTTCACCGGGCTGGTGCGGGTCGGGTTCGAGGTCACGGTAAGCGTGCTTGCCATCGTGATAATGCCGCCACGCCGCGTATCGGGCAACTTCACTTTGCGGAACTCGCTGCTCTTCACGTCGGGAATACCGTAGTGCTCCGCTAACCGCCCGTTCACGAACGTGTAGTCCGCGTCGAGGAAGTCTAGTATGGGGCGGTCGTTCTGCACGACGTACTCGAAGAACGATTCCGCTTCCGTCACCATCGCGTCGCGGAGCGCAGCGTCCCAACCCGGGAAGTACCCCTTGTCGGGTGTGAGCGTCTTGAGGTTGCGAAGTTGCAGCCACTGACCCGCGAAGTTCTCCGAGAGCGCCTTCGACTTCGGGTCTTTCAGCATCCGCTTTACTTGTGCTTCGAGCGTGCCGGGTTTCCGCAATTCGCCCTTCGCAGCGAGCGCGAATAGTTCGTCGTCCGGCATGCTCGACCACAGGAAGTACGAGAGGCGCGTCGCGAACTCGAAGTCGTTGATCGTGCGCACGTCAGCGGGGTTCTTTGGGTCTTCCTCGATGCGGTAGAGGAAGTGCGGCGACACCAACACCGCCTTCATCGGGAGTTTGAGCGCGTTGTGGAACGACTCGCCCTGCTTGGTCGCAAGTTCAAAAAGTTTCACCAGCCGCGACACTTCCTCTGGCTTCGCGGGCCGGCGGTAGGCGCGACGGGCGAAGTTCGACAGCACTTTTTCTGCCGCGGTGCGGGCATCCGTGCTGGCGCTCGGGCGCGCGACGAGGAGCAATCTCACAGAAGCCGATTCCGGTGGCGGGACCGGGTTGGACGGCCCTTCGATCTCGATCAGGTCCAGCCCGAACTCGCGAAACTTCTTGGCGTCTTTGTCCTCGAACGCATTCGTGAACGCGACCGCGACACGCTTCTCGCCCGCAGTGAATTTCGCGGTTACCTCGTAGGTCTTGGGCTTGCCGGGCTCCGCATCCACGGTGAACGTCTTGATGTCTCTGCCATCGACGCGAATGGTCGCCTTGGGGAAGTCGGTACCGACCTTCGTACCGGTTCCACGGAACCGCACAATGTACTCACCCTCGGCCGCGAAGTTGAACTTCTCAAGGAACGCGGAGCCTTCCGACTTGAACAGGATCTTCACGCCGGGGTCTTTGGACTTCGCGTCGCGTGGAATCACGAGGATGTTTTGCGGACGGTACCCCTGCTTGGAACTCTTCACTGCTTCGGGGATGTTGATCGCGGTCGAGAGGATCTTGTCTGCGGCTGCGAGGTACTTCTCCATCAGAATGGGTTGGAACGAGAGCACGTCACCGATGTTGTCGAAGCCGTAGCCAACATCGTCGGACGGGAACTCTTCGGCGGGCTTGAAGTCCACGGCGCAGAGGTCGCGGATGGTGTTGTTGTACTCGGCGCGGTTGAGCCGCCTGATGGTAACACGACCAGGGTCTTTGGGTTTGTCCGGTGAGCAATCAACCTTGTTGAGCGAATTCTCAATCCAGGAGAAGATAAACTCTTTCTCTTCCTTGGTCGGCTTTGGTGTTTTCTTCGCCTCGGACGGCGGCATCTCGCCGCTTGCGATGACGTGCTGCATCGCGCCCCAGTTCTTGCGATCCTTGCGGGCGTGCGCCTCGCTGACGTAGCCGTCCAGCGCCAACCCGCCCTTTGGCTTGTCGCCTTGATGGCAGTCCACGCAGTACTTCTGGAGGAACGGCAGAATCTTGGTCTTGTAGGTGTCGTCTGCGGGTGGGAGGTTCGAGGGTGGGGCCTTCGCCTTCGGGTCATCGGTTGGTACAGCGGCCGGTGCCTTCGCGTGTACGGGAACCGTGTTCGCGGTGACGGTTGCCGACTTCCCGTTGACCGCGACGAACCAACCGGCGGCGAAACTGGCCGCGGTCGCCATTGCGACGAGTGCGAAAAGGACGGGTCGCAACGCCATGAGTTCTCCGGGTGGCGGCAGGCGAGTGAGCTATAAGACCGGTTGGAGTCTATTGGCTCATTGCATCTCAAGGTAGGCAACTCGCTCCGCGAGTTGCGCGATGGGTTGCCCGCGGTGCGCTCGGCCGTCCCAAAGGTGTCACTCGCGGAGCAAGTGACCTACCTTGAACTGCAAGAGTACAGTAGTACCGGCGCGGTGGGTTCGCTGATTCAAAATGTAGTGGAGAGCGCCGGAAAACTCAAACCGGATGTGGCGAATCACTCCTCACTTACCGCGAACCGCTGGCCCGGTTTGACGTTGTCCTTCGCGACGACCTTCCCGGTCGCGGGGAAAGTGACCTCCACGCGATAGCCGGCCACGGGGGTTTTCCCCAGTCCGAAGTGCGCCTCCAGTGGAGAGCAGCGACAGTAGCCCGCCCCGGATTGGATCTGCCGGTAGCCGACGAGCCGCTTCTTGCCGTCTTCCATCGCGAACACGGACACCTTCGCACCGATCCCGTCCTTGCTGCTCGCGGACCCAGTTGCGCTGACACGCAGCCAGTTCTTGTCGTTCGTTTCGTTCCGCAAGAGCACCGGCTGCGAATAGAAGTTGATCAGCAGCAGGTCGAGGTCGCCGTCGTTGTCGAAGTCCGCGGCCGGGACGCAGACGCAGTTCGCTTCTATCTTCACGCCCCAGTCCTTGCTCACTTCCTTCCACGTCTTGCCAGCAGGCCGCGTCCAGAGCGGGTTGCCGCCCTTGCTCGTCGCCCACTTGTTGCCGCTTTCCGCGTCGATGCCGACGTACACGTCGGGCCAACCGTCGTGATCGAAGTCTTCGATCGCGATGTCGTGCCCCAGCGACTTGTGCGCGAACAGCGGCTCTGCGAGTGGGCGAAACGTGCCTTTCCCGTCATTGGTGTAGAGAAGGTTCGGCTCAACGGTTTTCTTCATCCTCAGGAGTTGTTCTTCGGTGTAGTTGGCACCGCTGAGCCACGAGTCCGTGGAAACGTAGAGGTCGAGTCGGCCACGGTTGAACACGTCCGCGAACACGCACCCGACCGACGACGCGGGCCGGTCCACGCCCGCGTCCTTCGTGGTGTCTTTGAACTTTCCCCCACCGAGGTTCTTGAACAGTGTGCTGACTTGTGAGTGGTAGTTGGTCACGAACAGGTCGTCCTTGCCATCGCCATCGATGTCACCGAACGCGCAACCGAGCGAGTGCCGGTCGGCCAACTCTACCCCCGCGTCGCGCGCGATGTCGGTGAACGTGCCCTTCCCAGTGTTGCGGAACAGCAGATTCGCGCCGTCGGGTCGCGTTACGTAGAGGTCGGGGCGCCCGTCGGCGTCGATGTCGCTCCACGCGCACGACCGCGCCGCGCCTTTCACCAGCACGCCGGCCTGTTCGCTCACGTCTTCAAACTTGCCTTTCCCGGTGTTGCGGTAGAGGCGGCTCGCGCCCTTGCGCAGAGAAGTGCAGTACACGTCAAGGTGTCCATCGCGGTCGAAGTCGGCGACCGCTATGCCGGTTCCGTCGCCCTCGAAGCTCTCCAGTCCGGAGCCACTGGTCACGTCCGCGAACTTGAGGTTGCCGAGGTTGCGGAAGTAGTACACGTGCGGCTTGCCGAACGTGAGGATGATCACGTCGTGTAACCCGTCGTTGTCGTAGTCCGCGACCGCGACCGCGTGCGGGTTGGTGCCGCCGACGCCGGTCTTTTCCGCGATCCGCAGCCCGGAGTCCTTCGACGCGTCGGTGAACACCGGTGCCGCCGCGTGTGCGACCGCGGGCAGGAGCAACAGCGCGAGGAGAGTACGCATGGGTGTTCTCAAGAGTAGGCGACTCGCTCCGCGAGTCGTCAATTCTCCTCAATTGAAGTGAAGACGTTGGAAATGGTTACTCGCGGTGCGAGTGACCTACTCTTACTTTTTCGGTGGGGGGTTCTTGTTGTCGAGGCGCGGGATCGTCTTCGCGTCGCCGAAGAGGACCGTGTGCCCGCCGGACTTCGTGTTCTTGCCGATCAGGTCGACCAGCTCGATTTCGTAGCCGAAATCCGTGCCCTTCGCGGTCTTCACGATGCCGTGGAAGGTTGTGTACCTCCCCTTGTGCATGTCGATGATCTCACGCGACTTCTTGTCGAACGGGGCACCCTGTCCGTCCACGAAACCGTAGATGTCGTAGGGCGCTTTCTTGTCCGCGTAGATCGCGTGAATCGTCTTGTCGGCCTTGTCGCCCCACTTGTGGAACCAGTTGTTGACGTAGTACTCCTTCCACGTTTTCGGGGCCGTTTCTACGGACAGCACGAGCGCGGTCGCGAGGTTAGCGTCGTCGAGTTTTAGGTCGTAGAAGTCCGCCGGGATCCGGTCGATCGCCTTCACGCCGACCACCTTCACGCGCTGCGGCTTCTTCCAGTCCACCTCCAACCCGGTGTAGGTGGTGCCCATTCGGAACTCGTAGTTGGGCGTCGGCTCGCGCGAGATGATCCGCCACATTTTGCCGGTGCCGTCTTCCTTCAACAGGAAGGTGAAGTCTTCACGCCAGTAATAAGACCGGTAGTTGCGGCTGTACCACCACTCGGACGCGGTGCCGACGAGTTCAACTGTTTCCCAGTCGCGTTTCGGTGGGTCGGCCGCCGGGAGGGCAGGTGCGGCGAGAAGAAGAATCGTGAGCATTTGGAGTGTCTCTCGGGGCAGGGGATGTGAACGCTACCGCGCAGGCACGCCGAAAGCCACTACCTTTTGCCTTGCGCCCTGGTACGCGACTTGGTGTGCGAAGCGGTGCGAAACGAAATGAGCCTGGGTGCTGCTGATCCAGTACCCAGGCTGCTTTAGGTTCCCGGTCGGGTGGCCTTGGGTGTGACCCCGTTGGCACGCGAACGCAGGACGGTCGTATGACCTCAGCTCGATGACCGAGTTAGGTATTCCGGCGCAAGTTGTGAAATCAGATCGGATCGGTATCGCCGTGAGGCTGCCGCGTGTGGGTCGTGGGCTACCAAACTTTGCCGAGTGGGGAGAGCCGGAATGACACCGCTCGGCTCGGAAACTTGTTGCAATTTCCCACAGTGACCCGTACGGCGGTCAGCCGTTAGTTGCCCGGCGGCGACTCCGAATCGGAGGGGTGGACAGTAGCACCAAACATAGGGGTGCTCCTCACCGTCGGCTGGGCTGAAGTGCGGAATCGGTGGGGCCGACCGCCGACCGATTCTCCACTGGCATTCTATCACGCGCATTATCGGACGCAACGATTTTTCCCTACTTTCGTGTGATGTGCTCGTCACCTCGACGCTAGCAGGTCGGCTGGTTGTCGGGTGAAGTGAGTTCCCAACGTACTAGTCGCATTCCGTGTGCCGTCTCGACAACACGTGTGAAGCGACGGCACACGGAGTGTGACTACTACTTTTGTAGGCTCTGGCGTTCGGTGTTCGCTCGTGGTATACCGGGTTATCCCGCCTCAATCGCCCGCGACCAATTTCCCACCTGCCGATGGTGCGACCTCAACCGCGCCCGCCTCGGAGCACACCATGAAGCGAATCGTTGTCTCTCTCGTGCTGATGATTTCAGTCGGAACGACGTTGTTCGCGGCCGACTGGCCTGCGTGGCGCGGTCCGACGGGGCAGGGGCACTCCGAGGAGAAGAACCTTCCACTCAAGTGGGGCGGCAAGGCTCAGGAAAACGTGAAGTGGAAGGTGTCGCTCGCGAACCCCGGTAACTCCACCCCGATCACCTGGGGCGACAACATCTTTCTCACACAGGCGAACAAGGACGGCACCGAGCGCAGTCTCATCTGCCTCGCGCGTGCCAACGGCAAGGTGCGCTGGCAGAAGGACGTGACCTACGCGGAGAAGGAAAGGAACTGGGGCGGCATCTCGTACACGAACGCCTCAGCTGTGACCGACGGCGAGCGCGTGGTGGTCAGTTTCGGTTCGGCTGGGATGTACTGCTACGACTTCGAGGGGAAAGAACTGTGGAAGCGAACGGATCTCGGCAAGTGGGAACACGAGTTCGGGAGCGGGGCGTCACCGGTGTTGCATGGCGATCTCGCGATCCTCTGGTGCGGACCGAACAAGAACCCGAAGGACCGCAACTTTCTCCTCGCGGTGGACAAGAAGTCCGGCAAGACGGTCTGGGAACATGACGAGAAAGACGGTTCGTGGGGCACGCCAATCATCACCAAGGTGGATGGCAAGGACCAGCTCATACTCGGGATGGGACCGCACGTGAAGGGCTTCGACCCGAAGACAGGCAAGGAACTCTGGGTCTGCAAGGGAATGACGAGTTACGTCTACACCTCGCCGCTGTTCGCGAACAACGTTGTCGTCGGCATGTCCGGTTACGGCGGGGACGCGATCGCGGTGAAACTGGGCGGCGCGGGCGACATCACGAAGGACCGGTTGTGGCTGCACAAGAAGCCAGCGAGCCAACGCGTCGGTACCGGCGTCATCGTCGGTGAGCATTGCTACATGATCGATGAGAACGCCCTCGCGCATTGCTATGAATTGACGACCGGGAACGACCTGTGGAAAGACGAGGCCAAACTCAAAGGAACGACGTGGGGTTCACTGGTTCACGCCGACGGCCGGCTCTACATGCTCATGCGCAACAGCGAGACGCTCGTCCTCGCTGCGAGTCCGAAGTTTGAAATCCTCGCGACCAACGCACTCGCCGCTGGCGAGAACACAAACGCCTCAATCGCGATCTCCAACGGCCAGATCTTCATTCGGACCTTCAAGAACCTCTGGTGTATCGAGACGAAAAAGTAACACCGCGCCTCATGCCGAGGGTACCTCAATGCGCCGCCTACGACGGACTAACTGCCTCGTCGTGTTTGGGATGTTGCTGGGTCTTGCTCTGGGCGGGCGCGCCAACGGGCAGCCGCCCAAGGTTGTCGTCAAGAAGGACGTGGTTTACGGGAAGGTTCACGGGGCTGGGTTGCTGGCCGACGTCGCCTATCCTGAGGGCAAGGGGCCGTTCCCGGTGATCCTCTCGGTTCACGGGGGGCGCTGGGTCGCGAGTCACCGAAACGACCCGGGCCAAGGTGCCATCAACGTCGAGCAGTGGGCCGGGTTCGGCTTCTTCGCAAGCACGATCGACTACCGGTTGGCCGGCTGCACCGCGCCGCCGGCTTGCTATCAGGATTTGCAGTGCGCGATCCGCTGGCTTCACGCCAACGCGGACAAGTACCCCATCGACAAGGAGCGGATCTTCCTCATCGGCATGTCCGCAGGCGGGCACCTTGTGTCGCTCGCGGCCACGCTGGGCGACGGCACGTTCCCCCGCACCGGTGGCTGGGAGAAGTCCTCCAATGACATCCGCGGAGTGATCAGTCTGTCCGCACCGTATGAGTTGGAAAAGCTCTCGTGGGGGAACCTCTGGAAGCCCGCGACCGGTGATCAACTCGAAGCGCGGCGAGCTGCTTCGCCCATCCGACACATCGGCGCGAAGACAAAGCCGATGCTGATTCTGCACTCCGACAATGACAGTTCGGTACCGATCCAGCAGGCGAAGGACATGGCCGACGCGCTCGCGAAGGCGAAGGCACCGCACAAGTTCGTGGAGTACGAGAAGAAGGGTCACATGCGCGTGACGGAGGACGTGATCAAGGAGACGCGAGCGTTCGTTGAAGAGGTGTGCAAGACGAAGCCGGAACCGGTCGGTCGTCGCGGCAAGCCGGGATTCCTCGACCGACGCGAAGCGAACGACGGCAAGCACACCGTGTTCGCTACCGGGCGCGTGATCGATGATCTGTTCTGCTTCGTGAAGCCTGTGGAAGAGGGGCTTGCGCTGTGGACTTGTAACTCAGCCGCGTTCGGCCGAGTTCGCGTCTTCCCCGTCGATGAGTTTCTGTAACTTTTTGGCGATGGGTGAGAGCTTCATTGTTCCGAAGGAACCCTCCTGGCGTTGAGCCTT
>SXID01000101.1 GCA_005772955.1 Planctomycetia bacterium | reverse complement strand
GCCCAAGTACCTGAGCACGCACAGGTGGCGCGCTCCCCTCCGCGGACTACGGGTCGCGGCTAACCAGACACCAAACACTATCGAACCGGTACGTAGAACCGCACCCACGTCTCTTGTCGCGCGGTGCCGAAGATGCGCGGACGCTCGCCCGTGCCCGGCAGCGCCTTGAGCCACAGTTTCGCGGGCGCGTACGGGCCGGTGAGAACGTCTTCGGCCGGGCCGGTTGGCGGCGCGACGCGTCCCACGACAATCACCTCGTCGCGGTTGTCCGGCGAGAGGCGCCACGACTGGTCGAGTTGGCGGAACGATGCGTTTCGTGCGGTCACGCCCTCGTCGTTCCGCAACGAGGCTTCGTGAAACAGCACCCCCATCAACGGCAACGACCCGGCGAACACCGCCTGCTGTTGCTGCTGACGCTGCACGTTCTTCTGCCCCGGTCGCTCCGCGTAGGACTGCACGCGGTTGAGCAGCGGTTCCAGTTTGCCGTTCGCCTGGAGCCACGGCGTCACGGGCGTGCCCTGATCGAGCACCAACCGCACCGGTTGGTCGCGAACGATCACCTCGCCCGGCAGCGGGTACGCGTTGCCCGCGTAGAACGCGACGCAGTCCGTCAACTCCGGCACCGGCAGGCGGTGGCGGAACGCGCCGACCACCTTCGTCCGGTCGCCCGGCGGGTGGCTGAGGTCCGAATAGAAAGTGGCGAGAGGCTCCGAGTAAGTGACGGGCGGCGGCGAGCCATCCCGCGCTCGTATTCGCGCAGACCAGTTCGCGGAGAACGCTTTCGTGGACCACACCTGAATCGGCACGCCCTCCAAACCGGTCGCCGTGACCGCGTACTTGCGGCGCGTGAGGCCGGTGCGCCCAGTGCGCGGCGCGCCGATCGACGCGACCGCGGTTCCCTCTGGCTGTTCGTCCTCTCCCCACCCCGCGCCGGGGGTCACGCCGATCGAGTACGAGTCGATGCGGGGGCTGAACACCGTGAACCACGTCGTCCCGTAGATGCGGCTCGATGCCGGGTCCACGTCCACTACGTCGATCTTGTTCACCTTCAGGTCGCGTCCCTTGATCTCGGACGCGGAGACGTACGCCAGCGCGCTCGCGGTTACCACGATGATCGGGAACGTGATCCAGGTGAGTTCAAGCCGGCCCAGAACACGCTTCAGGAAGTAGTATTCGACCGGGCCGATTAACAGGATGTATAAGGCGATGAGCAGCGCGACCCAGCCGAACGACACGACCGGCACGCCGTCGAACGTGTCGTTGTGAGTTCGCAGCGCGCCGGCGGCTTCGTCCTCGTCTTCGGTCATGCTGCCGGGGGGCCGCGATTTGCCTTCGCCGGCATTCGAGGCGCGATTCGCGCCGCACTCGCGCAGCACGAAATCCCAGAACTCCGCCCGCGCAGAGAATTCGGAGAACGGCGCACTGTCCAGGTCGAAACCGATCACGGTGACGCGGCCGAGTCCGAACGCACTTTGAGCCGCGATGGGTTGCCGCTCCTCTCCCGCGCGATCGGAAGTTTGGAGGAGCGGGCGCGCGGCCTTTCCCGGTTGCGGCGCCAGGTTTGCCATCGTGAAACGTACCCCGCCCAGCTTCGCCTGACCCGGTCCGGCGGGCCACACCAGACTGACGGTGTCCACCTGCCGCGCCGGAGCGTTGGCCTTCACCGCGTACGGGAGCAGCGGCTTCAGCGCGGGAAGTTGCGCCGCGATCGCCGCGTTTGCGCCGACGGAGATCACGATGCGTCCGCCGCGGCGCACCCATTCGAGGAGTGCTTCCCGCTTGCGTGTGTCCGCGATCGCGTCGGAACCGAACAACCGCTTCAAGAGGTCGGGTGCCGCGGCGCCGGTGTTCAACACGACGAGGTCCGCACCTTCGTAGCCGTACCACTGGTCGGGGAGTTGTGCCACGGTCGCGATGTGTGCGAGTTCGACGCGGCCCGCGCGGAGCAAACCGGCCTCGGCCGGCGCGGTCGGGGACTTCGGCAACTCGAAGCCGGCGGGCGTACCCCCGATTGCGAGGACGATGTACTGAAGTGGTTCGCGGGGGCGCACGCGGGCACGAAACGGTTCGGACAGCGCCGCGCCCTTTTTGGTGCGTACGGTAACGGTGACTTCGCTTGCCGCGCCGCCCGCCCGGACGTAGCCGATCGCGCTGCGATTGTTTCCGAGGTCGAGGGGCACCGTGAACGTGGTGGTAACTTCGTCGGCGTCCGGTGATTCGATGACGAGTTCCGCCGGTTCGGTCACCTCGCCGAGCGGTTCAAATTGCACGTACACCGGTGCCCACGCGCCGAACTTCGCGACGCCGGAATCATCGCGCCCGGTCGGGAACCCGACCGTGACGCCGGTGATCTTCACCTTGTCCTTGGCGACAGCGGGCGCGGCGCAGATGAGGAGCGCGAAGGCGACCGCGAAAGTGCGCCCGATGGTGGCCGCCGTTGGCATGAATCGTCTCAGGTGCTTACTGTCCCTCTCCCCTACGTGAGGAGAGGGGCAAGGCTTTGCGAGACGGGTGAGGGTGGCGTCTTCTGAGGGTTCACGTTTCACCCCTCACCCCGCCGCGAAGCGCGGCGACCCTCTCCCGCAAGGGGAGAGGGCAAAGACAAAACTACGGTTTCGCCGTACCACACGCACACGGTGTTGCCTTGCACTTGGGGCAGCCGGCACCGTACTTCTGGCGCATCGCGTCTTCGAGGTCTACACCCGCGATGTTCGCGAGGGTCGCCAGCCACGCCAGCACGTCGGCGAACTCCAGCGCGAGGTTGCCAACATCCGTCGAGCGGTCGCGGAGCGCGGCCGACAACTCGCCGACCTCCTCCAGGAACCACATGAACGTGCCTTCGACGCCGCGCGTGCCGTCCTTCGCGCCGAACAGCTCGCGGATGCGCGCTTGCACGTCCCTGAGAGTCATCGGAGTCGGTGGTGCGTCCGTCACGCCCGTGATTCTACGGTCGCGCGCTGTCCGCGGCAGCGCGCCCGGTATTCGGTACGTTTGAAGCGAGAAGTGAGTTCGCGGGGTCGCGCTACGGCACGATCTTGATCCATCGCTTGTCTGGTTCGGCGCTCTGGTCGTAGCGGCAGGTTTCTTCCTTCGTGACTTTGCCGGTCGCGGGGTCGAAGGTGCGTGCAGTCTTCTTGTACCAGTCTTCGGTCTTGGCGCCGACCGCCTTGCCGCCGGTCGTGAGGAACTCGAAGCGCTCCTCGCGTTGCGCCTTGCCCGTGGCCGGGTCGTACGTGCGGCGGACGAGTTCGACGCCGCCGACCTCCGCCTTATGCACCCAGGAAGCGTAGCGCGTGCCGTTCTCCGGGTCGAACCCGGTGGTCACGTGGTACGGACCGGCCGAGAGGCCGAACTCGTTGTCCTTCTCCAACTTCGTCGCGGTCTCGGCGAGGAGCAGGTTGCCGCACGGGGGCAACTTCGCGACGAAGTCGTCGCCGGTGGCTTCACACAGCCCCCACGAGAAGTAGCCATCGACCTTCGTGCCGGGAATCTCTTTCTCCCACAGCACCTTCGAGTCCTTCTCGACGCGCACCCGCCACTTGCTTTTTTCGGAGACGCGGCCGTAGGTGAGTTTCGTTTTCGGGTCATACTGCGGGTGCCAGCGGAAGGTGTCGGCCTTCACCGCGGCTTCGAGAACCTCCGCGACCTTCGCGTCCTTTTCAGGCCAGAACCCGATCACGCCCTGGTTGTACTTCTCGTACTCGCACTCCGACGCGAACACGAACCAGTATCGCTCACCCTTCTTGAGCGAGTCGATCTTCACCGGGTGCGACGGCTTCGGCACTTCGCCCCCACGGAACCCGCCGAACTCAGTCACCACATCAGCGGTGTCCCAGAACTCGCCGGACCCGCGAACCCGCTTGAGCTTGAACCGCACACCTCTGTTGCCGTCAGTGGAGCGCTCGTCGTACTTCTCCACGCCGACGACTTCCACGAGCGCGACGCCGGACGCGTGGGGCGCGACTTCGTCGAGCTTTCGGGCGTCGGCCGCGACCAGCGGTATCGCAAAAAGAAGCGCGAGAGGAGCAAGTTTCATCTCGAAAGTTCCTCTGTTGCAAGACGCCACGCCGCTAGCAATCGCCGCTTGCGGCGGAGCATCTACTTCGCTGGGAGTTCGAGCCGGAAGCACGCACCGGGCGCGCCGTTGGCAGGACGGTACGCGACCGTTCCACCGAGCACTTCGGCCCACTGCTTCGCCAGCGCCAGACCCAGACCCGCTCCGCCCGCGGTGGTCTCCGCGCTCGCGCCGCGGCGGAACGGCTTGAAGATCGTCTTGCGCTCGCTGGCCGGAACCCCGGCGCCGCGGTCTTCGACTTCAAACACGACGCGACCGGTGCCGTCTGGTTTGGCCCACAACCAGATTCGCTTGTCGTCTGCGTCGCGGGTGTACTTGCGGGCGTTGTCGATCAGGTTGCCGACGATCTGGTGAACCATCACCGCGTCGGTACTGACCTCCGTGTCGGCCGACAGTGTAGAGATCACCACCAGTTCCTTGTCGTCGGCAGCCACGCGGTCGGTCCATGTCTTCTGTAACTGGTCGAGCAGTTCGCCGACCTTCACCGGTTTGAAGTCGCCATTCTTGCGGCGCTTTTCGAGTCTGGCGAAGTCCAACACGTTGTCGATGAGCCGGTGCAACCGGTCGGACTCCGTCGCGAGCGTGTTCAGATACTCTTGCTTCTTGGCCTCGTCGTGGATCATGCCGCTCGTGAGCAAGTCGAGGTACAACCGGAGCGACGTGAGTGGAGTACGCAGTTCGTGCGTGACGGCCGACACGAATCGGATGCGGCGTTCGGCCAGATCGATGAGCGACCACCCGCTGAGGCCAACCGCCGCAAACGCGATGAACGCCGCAACCCACGCCAGCAGCAGTCCGAACCGCAGCGGGGTCCAGCCCACGGGCGGAAGTTCGGCCGTCGGTCCGGGATCGAGTTGGACTGGAAGCGCCGTCATTGCGCGATCCGGCGACACGCCATCAGGATTCTTCACGGGGATGAGCGCCGCGCCCGGGAACAGATCCTTCACCTCGTCCTTCAGCACGAGGTCCAGTTTGGCCCAGTCGAGAATCACGCCCTGGTAAACGGTCTTGTTGTCAAGCCTCGCGACTCGCACGAGGACCAGTGTTTCCGTACCGTCAGCAGCGGTGATCCACTGCGGGCGCATCGAGCCGAGGTGGATGTTGACCCCAGGCGGGCCGATGACTGCGTTGTTGAAGTTGTTAGCGGGGGGTGGGCGATCCTCGGCGGGCGGAACGAGTCGCGGAGGGAAGACACCGTGGACGGTGCCGGCGATGCACCACGGTGCCGCGAACAGCGCGTGCGGTTCCACTTGCGCGATCTTGCGGCACTCGTCTTCGAGTTCGTCCAGACACCGCCGGCGGTCGAGGCCCAACCGCAGGGTCGCGAGGTACTCCGTGAGCGTGCCGCGGAACTGCTCCGTCTGCACCTTCTTCATCGCGTCGAGCGCCTTCGCGTTCTCGGCGTCTTTCTTGGTCTTTTCGTGCGTTGGGTCGGTCGCCGCGCTCGCCTTGCCGGGCGCGACCGGCCCCTTGCTGTTGCTGTCGCCTTTGCCGTCCTTTTCACCACCGATACCGGGACCGACGGGGCCGGGAAGTGGCGGCACGACGGGCGCGACTGGGCCGCCAGGTAGCGGGTTGCCCGTATTCGATGTCTTCGGGTCGTAGTTCTGCGACTGGTTGTGCTGGTAGCCCTTGCCGTAGGGGTATTCGAGGCCCGCGTTCTTCGACTCCTGAATCGCGCGCTGGATGATGCCCGCGCGGTTCAAATAGTCGGTCCGCCCGCGGTCGTTCTCTGGCACCTGCGAGAAGCCGCCCCGCCCGACACCAACACCGGGTGCTTGGGCGACGGGTGCTGGTGGCACGCCCGGCATCGGCGGGACCGTTGCTTCCTTTTTCCCGCCTGTTCGGTCGTTGTCGCGCAGATTGTTGACGAGCGCGTCGCGGCGCTTGAAATTCCACCCAAACATGTGGAAGGTGTCGGAGGTCGCGTCAGGCGGCATGGTGATGGGTGGAAGCCCACTGACCGGTCCCATGTCCGGCGGTGGAGGCGGTTTTGGCAGCGAACTCGGCGCGTATTGCTGCAACGAGTCGGTGGTGAACAGCGGCACCGCGAACGGGGGCGAATCCGCCGGGATGGCCCGCTCGCGGGCGGCGAGGAGTTCGCACGTGCCGAGCGAGGGGTGCTTCGCACGGACGCCGTCCAGCGCGGTCGCGCGTTCCGCAGTGGCGTTCCGCAGTGGCATTTCCGGCCACGCGAGTTTGACGCGGTCGCGGGACTCCGGCGCGAGTACCTGCGGCGAATCCCACCCGGTCATGGGGTCGAGTTGGACGTGGAGTTTCATCCAGTCGGGGAGCAGTGCGGCAAGCAGTGGCGTGGGACCAGCGGTGAAGTCCGAGTTCGGGTCGGCAGAACTGTAGTGGTAGAACGGGCGGCTGTCTTCCACCCCGAGCGCGGGGAGCATGCGCCCATCGAGACGCCAGAGCGCGACCCGCAGGTTGTTTCCAAGTTCCGCTTGCGCGGCGGCTTCGCGCTGGGCTTGTTCGACACGCAGAGAAACGATCGTGACCCAGCCCAGACCCGCGAACACGAGGGCGGCGACGAGGAAGAACACAACTGGCCCGCCAACCGGACCGAGCAAACGCCGGGACATTTCGTTCTCCGTCGCAAGCCGGCAGGTCGCAAGTCACAAGTCGAAGATTCTGCTCTGTGTCTTCGACTTGTGACATTACGACTTGAGTCTTGCGACTTCTTCAGGGACGGTAAGCGCGGGTCCGGCCATGTACCCGTGCGCTCTCACCGTGACAATGGCTTCGGGCTGCTCCTCGCCTGCGGCCGGATCTTTGAGTTTGGCCCGCAACCGGGCCACGTGCATATCGACGGCTCGCGTCTCAAGCCCCGCAGTGCCGATCCCCCAAACGCGGGAAAGCAACTCCTCGCGGGACACCGCACGCTCGCGGTTACACACCAGATACTTTAACAGTGCCGCTTCGGTCTCGGAGAGATCAGATCGCGAACTGTCCGCCCACCGAATCTCGCGACGGAGTAAGTCGATAGTTCCGGTGCCCACCTCCACGAGTCGCACGTCGGGGACCGCCCGCATGGTACGCCGCAGAATCGCTTCCACGCGTGCAATCAGTTCCTTCGCCGAAAACGGCTTCACGACGTAGTCATCTGCGCCCATCTTGAGACCGCGGACGCGGTCGTCTTCGCTGCCACGCGCTGTGAGCAGGATGACCGGGCGCGTCGGGTTGGTGCGCCGCAGTTCGCTCAGCACTTCCAGACCGTCACGCTTGGGAAGCATGATGTCGAGCAGTACCAGATCGACGCCCGCGGACGCGGCCTCGCGCAACCCGAGGACGCCGTCGGCGGCTTCCGTGACCTCGTAGCCGCTGAGTCGGAGGGCGTCGGACACCCCGCGACGGATCGCCGGCTCGTCTTCCACCACTACGATGCGTGCCTTCGGCATGGGATCACCTGTGGGCAGAAGCTACCGGACAGAACTGTTAGCCGCGAGCCGGAGGCGAGCGCGACCGCACAAGAAAGACGACGTTACCTAGACGAATCAACGGCGAGGTTCGCTTTTCGTTGTTGCCTTTTCGTCGTTCCCGCGCCGCCGCGATCGCCTCCGGCTCGCGGCTAACAGATGTCCACTCACTTCGCCAGGAACCCGCCGATGTTCACGTTCTTGTCGAGTTCCATCTTGAACTCGTAGTCGATCGTGAGCGACTTCTCGCCGTTCTGCTTCGGGTCGATGTTCACGTCCCAGCGGAGTAACCCGCGGCCCTTCTCGTCGCGAACGTACAGCGGTTCGGTGCTCAGTTCCGGCTTCGGGTTGGTCAGGTTGATCGCGATCGTCTGAGCCGTTTCCGCGTGCGGCGTGCGGTCCCACACCTGCACCGGCACTGCGGCGTTCTTGTAGCTCGACACCCGGATGCGGTACTTGAACGTCAGCACTTGGTTGCCGCCCTGCGTGGTGCGCGTCTTGTCCACCAAGATGCGCGACACTTGCAGTTGCGGATCGACGCCGAACCCAACCGTGAACGGCTTGCCGGCCGCGACCAGCGGCAACCGCGTCTGGCCCACGAAGTCGCCGTTGAGGTACATGGTCGCGTCGCCGGGGAGCAGCACGTATTCGCTGTTGTTGGTCAGGTCCGCGAGACGGTACACGTTCGGCGTGAGAACCGGCACGGCCTTGTAGTAGAACTTCGGGTTCAGTTCGATCTTGGCGATCTCGATCACCTGCTCGTCGCTGCGGCTCGGGATCGTGAGTCGCGTGGGGAGCTTGTACGTGACGCTTGGGCCTTCGCCCACAGCACCTTCCGG
>SXID01000100.1 GCA_005772955.1 Planctomycetia bacterium | reverse complement strand
GGCATCAGCCACGGGTGCGGGTAGCTCGAAACGCCGCCACCGGGCTTCAGTTCCTGGCGGAAGTTCGTGAGCTTGATCTCGTCCAGGCGACCCTCAACGAACGCGCGGGCGTACATGCCGGGGCTGGCGTGTCCCTGGAAGAAAATCACGTCGCCGGGGTGGTCGGCCGAGCGGCCGTGGAAGAAGTGGTTGAAGCCAACTTCGTATAGGGTGGCAGCACTTGCGAAGGTGGCGATGTGGCCGCCGACGTTCGTGTTCTTGTTCGCCTTCATCACCATCGCCATCGCGTTCCATCGGATGATGCTTTTGATCTTCCGCTCGAGGGCGCGGTCGCCGGGGAACACGGGCTGCTCTTCGGCAGGAATCGTGTTTACGTAAGGAGTGGTGATCCCACCATGCATCTTCGCGCCGGCTCGGTCGGTCGCGGCGATAAGCGTTTCGAGGAGGTATTTAGCCCGCTCCGGGCCGCCGTGTGTGAGCACGGACTCCATCGCTTCGAGCCACTCAGCGGTTTCTTGCGGGTCAAGGTCGTCAGGGAGCCGGGCGCTACTACTACTGGCCAACACGTCAGGAGTGACGAGCATCGGCAAAATCCTCGTGAATCGAGCGGAAAGCGAGGCGGGAAACCGCGAGTAGCTCGGCTCGTTGTGCGGAGTTAGGATAGGTAGGCGCTCTCGCGTCGTCTATATGACGGGAACGCCCATGCTGCCCTGAGGTCCGCGATGCGATTTCTCGCCGTTACAGCCATTATACTCGGCACATTCGCCGCACTCCCGGCCGCGGACCCACCGAAGCGCCCCCTCAGCCCGACCGAGTTTACCTGGGACAGATCCGGGAAAGTGCTCGGCGAGGTCGTCGCTGCGCTCCCGAAAACAACGGGAGCGTCAGTCGTGGTCGCGCCCGCAGCAATGAAAACGAAGTGTGAAGTACGGTTCGACAAGGCGCCGTTCTGGGAGGCGCTGCAACAGAGCGCCGACGCCACCCGCACGCGAATCGCGATCAGCGAGGGTGGGCGGAAAGTCGAACTCGTCCCAAAAGGTGAGTCGCTCGAAGTCGCCGCGACGAGCGGCGCGTTTCGCGTCGTCGCGCAACAGGTAGTGGGCCGTACTCTACTCGATCAAGGCGTGACCTTCCACGAAGTGACGTTACTCGTTCACTGGGAGCCGCGGGTTCGCGTATACCGCATCGACTCGGCCCCGAAAGTCACGAAGGTGACCGACGTGACCGGTTCCAGACTATCTCCCGGAGCCGGTTCGGCGCAGGTACTCCCAACCAACGCGACCAGCGAGATGAAGGTGAAGGTGAACGGGTTGACGCGCAAGAGCGAGCAGATCACCGCGTTCGCGGGCGAGTTCACGGTTACGGCGGCCGACAGGATGCTCAGTTTCGCGTTCGAGGCGCCCGGCGGCAAACTCCCGGAGGCGAAGAAAGAGGACAACGTGTCCGCCTCGTTGAAGCGTGTGCAGAAGAAGGACGACACGTGGGAGGTTGTGGTCGAGGTGAGTTACCCCAAGGGGCAACCGGTGTTCGAGAGTTTCCAGGGCGAGTGGTGGCTCCGCGACAACCGGCTCGTGCTGCTTTCTCCCGAAGGCAAGGCGGTAGTGATTGACGACTACGAGGTTCCGACGCCGGACCGCTCGACGCCACTCGTGGTGATTCACCGCTTCAAGGAGGACGCGAAGAATGGCTTCGGCAACCCAACCGCGAAGGGTTGGTCCCTCGTCTACGAGACGCCCTCACCACTTGTCGAGGTGAAGGTGCCGTTCGAGTTGAAGGGGATCTCGTTACCGTAAGTCGTTTGATGTGGGCCGGAAGGCCAGTCCTACATCAGCCCGGCCTTCTCCAGAATTGCCTTCAGCTTCGCTTTCTGCGAGTCGCCGAACGGCATGACCGGTGCGCGCATCGGTCCGGCACTTCGGCCCAGGAGTGCCATCGCCTCCTTCACCGCGCTGTTCCCGGTGCCGAGGCTCATCGCCATGCGGACCCCGTGCAACCGCGACTGAAACGTCTTCGCGGCTTCGATGTCACCCTTCACGAACGATTCGTAGATGCCGACGCACAAGTCCGGGGCGATGTTGCACGACGCGGGGATGGCCCCGTGTGCGCCCGCTTGCAGCGCCGCGAGTATGAGCGTGTCTCTTCCATTCAGGACGCTGAACTTGTTAGGCGGCGTTTGGCGAATGATCTCGATCGTGTTCTGGAGGTCGCCGGACGAGTCCTTGATGCCGATGATGTTCGGGATTTCGGCGAGCTTCGCGGCCGTCTCCGGGTCGATGCTGACACCGCCGCACGTGGCCGGGTTGTTGTACAGCACGACTGGTAGCGACGTACTCTCCGCGACGCGTCGGAAGTGATCGAACAGTTCGGCCTGGTTGGGCTTGATGAAGTACGGCGTGATGACGCTAACGCCCGCGGCGCCTTCCTTCTCGGCCATCTTGGTGACGCGAATGACTTCGCGTGTGGTCTCGGCCCCGGTGCCGGCGTACACCGGCGACCGCTTCCCGACGTGCTTGATCGCGTCCGCAACGATGCTCTGCTTCTCGTAATCGTCGAGCGCGTAGAACTCGCCGGTTGTCCCGAGAACGAAGATCCCATGTACGCCTTTGGCGAGCATGAGGTCGATGTGCTTGCGCAGACCGGGGAGGTCAACGTCCTGGTCGGCGGTCATCGGCGTGACAACGGGCGGAATGATGCCGCGAAGTTTCATGGGAGGCTCCGAGGGTAGGTGTGAGCAGTGGATTCCACATTCTGTGCGGCGGCTTCTGCTGTCAGCACTCCAGTTCCTTCGGCATCTCACCGCTGTAGCTCGCCCACAGCGCATCGACGGGGTGCGCGCACCACACGTCCGGGTCGAGCGCCTTCAGGTGCCGCGTGATCTGCATCAGGCAGCCGACGTTGCCCGTGAACAGCGCCTTCGCACCGGTCGCGGCGATGTTCGTCGTCTTGCGCTTGCCCAAGCGGTCGGCCATTTCCGGTTGCGTCAGGTTGTAGCTACCGGCCGCGCCACAACAGATTTCGCTCTCGGGAAGCGGGATCAGTTCTAATCCGGGGATCATTTCGAGCAGTTGCCGCGGTTGCTTGAAGATCTGCTGAGCGTGCCGTAGGTGGCAGGCGTCGTGGTACGTCGCCTTGATGTTCAGCGGGTGTTTGGGCGCGATCGGGCCGAGTTCCATCAGGAACTCGCTGATGTCCCGCACCTTGCTCTGGAACCGCGCCGCGGCTTCCGCCACGGGAGTGTTGTGCATCATGTGGGCGTAGTCCTTGAGCTGATACCCGCAACCGGCCGCGTTCGTGATGATCGCGTCGAGTGATGCGAAACGCTCCGCATCGGTCGCGCCGAATGCCTCGCAGTTGGCCGCGGCGAAGTCGCGAGCCGGGGCTTCTTCCGCGGAGTGGTAGTGCAGCGCGCCGCAACACCCCTGTGAGCGAGGAATCCACACCTCGCAGCCATTCGCCTGAAGCACCTTCGCGGTCGCGTAGTTCGTTTCGGGGTACAGCGAATCCGCCACGCAGCCCAGGAAGAGCGCGACGCGTGCTCGCGGCTTGCCAATGGGTTCCAGCACTTCCGGTAACTGCCCGTAGTGCGGCTTCAACTTGGGCAGCATCTGCTTCATGCTGCGAAGCGATTCGGGCATCAAACCCATGATGCCGCTTTTCTCGGTCAACCAGTCGAGGCCGGTCCATTGCATCAGGCGCGCCGGGGCGAGCGAAACGCGGTTCCGCCACCTGTAGGGAAACACGTGGAACAGCAGGAACTTCTGGAGCGCGTTGAGCGATTGCACCGCGCGACCGGGTTCCTGTTCTGTCATGAACGCGCGGAACGGTTCGAGGATGCGGCCGTACTGCACCCCCGACGGGCACGCGGTTTCGCACGCCCGGCAGTTCAGACACAGGTCGAGGTGCTTCTTCACGTCGTTGTCGAGTTCGAGTGCGCCGTCGATCACGCTCCGCATCAGGTAGATGCGTCCGCGCGGCGAGTCGGCCTCGTTTGACGTTTCGACGTAGGTCGGGCAGCTCGCGGTGCAGAGTCCGCAGTGGACGCAGTCGAGTACGAGTTCGTAATCGACCTTCGGCCCGTGCGAGGTCGGGCACACACCCACTGCGGGAACAACGGGTAGCGCGGTTTTCATCGGCGTGGCGGTAGCAGACATATGGTGTGGTCGGTGGTTGGTGGTCTTTGGTTTTCAGCCCTCGGAGAGGGCGTTGGAGTGTAGCCAGGGGTTGCGCTTCGCTCCACCCCTGGCTACACTCCAACGCCCTCTCCGAGGGCTGAAAACCGCGACCCAAAAGTTACCTTGTGTCACACGTCCCCAAACAAGCGCCCGGGGTTGAACACGTTATCCGGGTCGAGCGTCTTCTTGACGTGTCGCATCAGTTCCCACGCGGCCGGTGGCTTCGACGCGCCTGCGCCACGTCGAACGGTCGCGCCTTCGGGCAGTCCTTCGACGCTATGCAGCCAGACCACGCCACTCAGTGCGTGGGCGTGAACGAGCGCGCCCGGCGGCAACTTCAGCACCGCGTCCGCGAGCTTGCTCGGCAGCACGGACACCTTCCCGATGAACCGCGATTCGGGCCGCAGTTGTAACGCGGTCAGCGCGGAGCAGAACCCGGTGTCGGGTAACTCCATCGCATCGCGCACCGGCGCGGACTTCAGTTCGTCAAGAAGGGTGGCGACCTGCCAGCGCACCGCCGCGGACTTCTCTTCGAAGCCGATGAGGATGCCCCATTCACCAACCATCAGGGGGCTTACGCCCCCCGCTCGCCAGGCAGGTTGATTCAATAACTCCACCGCGACCGGGCGCGCCTTGGAAGATGCAACGAGATCCAACACCGCGCTGAGCGAAGCGGAGTCGCAGCCGAACACCACGGATGCTGCGGCTTCCGGCTTCGGCTTCACTTTCAGTGTCAACTGCGTCACCACGCCAAGCGTGCCCAACGCGCCGATTTGGAGCTTCATCAAGTCGTAACCAGCGACGTTCTTCACCACGCGCCCGCCGGCCTTAACTTCGACACCATCGTCGGTCACGAAACTGATGCCGATGACGTAGTCGCGGAGCGTGCCGTATCCGAGGCGTCGTGGGCCGCTCGCGTTCACCGCGACCGCGCCGCCCAGCGTGGCCTTCTCCGGTGAAGCCACATCGACGGGAAGCCACTGCCCTTCCTTCGCAAGTTCCGCCTGGATCGCGGCGACCGGCGTGCCGGCGCGCACGGTGATAGTCATGTCGCGCGCGGGGTAGTCGATAATGCCCGCTAGCGCGGTGGTGTCGCACGCGACGCCCGGCTTCGACGGCGGAAAACCGATGTCCAGGGTCGTGCGCCCGCCGACGGGGTACAGACCGTGCTTCCTCGCACGCGTTTGCGACACGAGCGAACACAGTTCGGCGCCAGATGCCGGCCGCTCCACGGGCAGCGGGCCGGACGAGTCGATGGTGATGGAATTAGCCACGGTTGCGTAGTGGTGTCCCGGTTGGAGTACAACCGTGGTGTTGTATGAATTGCCTTTCCAGGGCGTTACCGAAACGAGCCGGAGGCGTGAGCGACGGACAGCGTTGCCCGTCGCTAACGCTTCCGGCTCGTCGAATTCAGGTCAGCGTTCGTTGCGCGCAAACCGTGGTGAGACTGCACACGCAGAGGGTTCACACAGACGTGAGGGAAGTCCCAACACTCGCGCCCGGCGCGAGTGCGGAACCCCTCTTCTACCAACACTTAGCAGCCCGACGCGGGCAAGAAAGAAGGCCGTGAAGATCCCTATTTCCAGGGCTTGCGGTCGCGCTCGTCCTGCTCATCACGGCGGTCGTCACGGTCGTCGCCGCGGTCGTCGCGATCGCCGTAATCGTCATCGCGGACACCTCGCTCGCGACGTTCGGCTTCCGCCGGGCTGACCGCGACCATCGCGCCGATCAGGAACACCACGATCGCCGTCCCGATGACAATCCCGGCCTCGATCAGCGTCAGTGTCCAGCGGTTGTCCTCGGCAAACCTCTCGGCGTTTGCTTCGGCACCCTGTGTGATCGCAAACAGGACACCGGCCCCGAACGCCAGAGGCAGCGGCGCCAGCGCGACCAGACCGAGCAACCTCGCCGGCGCACCGATGACGATCTTGTTCTTCGAGAGGGTCATTTTCCCTCGCACGAGCGCCAGGATGCCGAAAATGGCCAGCCCGATCTCCATGCCGCAAATCATGGTGATTCTCCGATATGTGGTGACGAATAAGATGATACGACCCGCGGCCATCTCTTCCCAGTACGAACCGGTCTCGGTTTCCGTTGAGACTCGCGAACCGAACGGGTAGCATCAATCCATCCACACCCGTAGGTCCGCCATGCGTCGCATCTGCCGAGCCGCCGTGACTCTGTTAGCCATGTCGTGCCTCGTCGGTGCGAGCGGGTGCGGGGCGACGCCGCAACCGGTGGTGCTGATCAAGATCCCGGAGAAGTGGGTGGACGAGATCATCACCCGCATCGTCGAATGGGTCGAGGACGGAACCGGGATCGACATCGAGAAGGGCGACGTGAAGGTTCAGTCGCTCGGCGCGAAGCAGGCGACAACGGGCGAGGCGCATATCGGCGATTTCAAGATCACGGTCAACTACCGGCGCGCCGAGTTCACGAGCACACCGAAAGACATCCCCTGCTCCACCGACGGCATCCCCACCGAAGAGGGGAACCAGCGAATCAAGGACGCGGTGGAGGAAATCAAATCCCGCATCCGCGCGATGCGCTGAGCCGCACTGCGCGCAGTGCAGTAATTGATCGTGGTGTACCGCTACCCGGCCGATCTGGCGACCGTGACGGAATGCGCAAACACCCAGGATTTCATCGAGACAGAGGAACCGCGTGAGCAACGCCGCAGTCGTCGTCATCGTGAGCGTGATCCTCCTGGTGCTGGTCGTTACCCAGCTCGCGGCGACCGGCTTCGACCCGCGTTGGCGGCGACGCGGGTGGTGCGTTTCCGCCTTCGCGGTGGTTGGCGCTGTTCTCGGGGGGACACTCGCGGGTATAAATAAGGGACACCACGACGCCGCGCTAATGGCGTCAATGTTCTGCGCGGTACTCGGCGCTGGAAGCGGGAACATCGTCCGCATCCTGTCGGGCCCAACACGCGAACACGGTCGCAACGAGGCGCCGCGATGAGGCTCCGTTTCCCGCACGTTCCCTTATTCGCGTCGCGACGCGAGTTCCTCCAATCCGCTGGCGGCGGGTTCGGCGCGCTCGCGCTGTCCGCACTTGCGGCGGAAGCCCAAGCGTCGGAATCGCCGCGAGTCGCGGATCCGCTCGCGCCCAAGAAACCGCACTTTGCGGCAAGCGCGAAGTCCGTGATCTTCCTGTTCATGGAAGGCGGGCCGTCGCACGTCGACCTCTTCGACCCGAAACCGGAACTCACCAAACAACACGGGAAACCACTCCCCGCGAGCTTCGGCAAAGTACTCACACCAATGGGCACCGGCGGGAACAACCTCCTCGCCAGCACGCGGAAGTTCGCGAAACACGGCAAGAGCGGTCTCGACTTCAGCGACTGGATGCCGCACACCGCGAAGTGCGCCGACGACCTCACCCTGTTGCGCGCGTGCTGGGCCGACGGGCTGAACCATGTCGGTAGCGTGTGCCAGATGAACACCGGCAGCATCCTCGCGGGTCGGCCCAGTCTAGGTGCCTGGGCGATGTACGGCCTCGGCAGCGAGAACAAGAACCTGCCGGGATTCGTGGTGTTTGCTGAAGGCGGCGGCGAACCGTTCGGCGGCGCGCGCAACTGGGGCACCGGCTACATGCCCGCGACCTACCAGGGCACGTTCTTCCGCAGTGGGCCAAGCCCAATTTTAAACCTCGTCCCGCCCGCAGACGTGGGCGGCACGCGACAGAAGGACAAGCTCGGCCTCATCAGCGAGTTGAACGCGATCCATCAGCGAGAGCGCCCCGGCGAGACGGAACTCGCCGCACGCCAGGCGGCGTACGAACTCGCGTTCCGGATGCAGGCGAGCGCACCGGAAGCCGTGGACCTGACGAAGGAGAGCGAGAAAACGAAGGAGATGTACGGGCTATACCGCAAGGAGACCGCTGAGTTCGGCCACCGGTGTCTGCTCGCGCGGCGGCTCGTCGAACGTGGCGTGCGGTTCGTGCAGGTGTACTGCGGGGCCGGAAGCCAGTGGGACGCGCACGCGGACATCGAAGGCAACCACACGAAGATGTGTCTGCGCTCCGACCAACCCACCGCGGCGCTCCTCCGTGACCTGAAGCAACGTGGCATGCTAGAGGACACGCTGGTGATCTGGGGCGGCGAGTTCGGCCGCACGCCGATGAGCGAGGGAGCGAGCGGACGCGACCACAACCCCTACGGTTTCTCAATGGTGATGGCCGGTGGCGGCGTGAAAGCGGGTCACGTCCACGGCACGACAGACGAGTTCGGGCTACACGGCATCGACGGTCGCGTTCACGTCCACGACTTTCACGCGACCATCCTGCACCTGCTCGGCTTCGACCACACAAAGTTGACGTTCTTCCACAACGGGAAGGACGAACGACTCACCGACGTGAAGGGCAAAGTGGTGAAGGAAGTGCTGTTGTAGCGTCGAGACAGGCAGGATGCCTGTCCTACAAATCGCGTCACTTCTTCTGAGTGGTGGGCCGATCGAAGTCGCTATTCTTCCCGCGTTCGCTGGCGCCGCCGCAGCCGAGCGCGGTCAGGCTCAACGCAAGAAGCAATCCGAAGATGAAGGTGCGGCGCACGGTGTGACTCCGCTTTTGAAGTGGAAATCGCAAGTTCGGCCTCATTGGGGACATTACACGAAAAGACAAGGGGCCGACCGGAAACCGGCCGACCCCCCACGGAAACGTGGTTCCCGCCGAAGCGGGCGCCGAATTACTTCGTGGTCGCGGGCGAAGGCGTGGCGGGCTTCGGCGGGGCGCTGGTCGGGCTGCTGCCGCAGCCGACGACGCTGGCGAGGAACAGGGCAACAACCGTCATCGCAACGATCTTCTTCATCGGAAACTCCTCAAGGGAAACACGGGCACAGGTTGAAACAACAGAGAGGTTCCTCACGTGCTCCGGCCTATCCGGGTCGCGGCCTTCTGTTTTGTTGGGGTTTCGCCGGCAAGCAACCCACTCGTTCGGCAGACGCGGATCGCAACTCATTCCAGAATCACGAGTTCCGACGTTTGTAAATCCGACCGATGCGGTCACTTCGTTTCACCCACGACCACATAGATACGAACAGGAAGGGGATATTCCCGAAAAATCCCCGACTCGCGAAATTTTCCTCCCTATCGTGGCAGAGGTTCCAAGTTCCAGAGTTCCAAGTTCCAAGTTGAAGGCAAGAACCGGTGGTTTCGCTTGCCTTCAACTTGGAACTTGGAACTCTGGAACTTGGAACTTCTTCGCTCCGCGAGGGAATAAACCCCGCAATTCGGGTTCGTGAAGGATGAGGGTCTGGTATGGCGTCTGGTGACCTGCCCCGGTTGATCGACGCCCATTACGAGGCCCTCTACCGGTACGCCTACCGACTGAGCGGGTCTTCGGCAGACGCCGAAGACCTGACCCAGGAGACCTTCGGGAAGGCCCTCGCCCGGTTGCCACAGCTCCGTGAACCGGACCGCGCCAAAGCCTGGCTGTTCCGAATTCTGCGGAACCTGTATTTACATAAGGTTCGCGACCAGAAGCGCCACCGGGTGGTGCCGCTGGACGCGATTGGCGACCTACCGGGGAAGCCCAGCGACGACCACACGCCGGAGATCGACCCGGCAAAACTCCAGCAGGCGCTGGACGAACTGGATGAGACGTTTCGCACGCCCATCATCCTGTTCTATTTTGAAGAGTTCAGTTACCGCGACATCGCCGAGCAGATGGATCTGCCGATTGGGACCGTGATGTCGCGCCTGGCACGGGCGAAAGCGTACCTCCGAACCCGCCTTGGACCGACCGACGAAGCGGACCGTGACCGGATTCCAGCCGCTCCGAAGAAGGTGACCGATGGAATGTCGTGACGCCCAATTTTACCTAAGGATGCGACGCCACGCGGCCTACGAACTCGGCCCGGACGTGACCGCTCCGCTCGACGAACACCTGTCCGCGTGCCCGGCGTGTGCCGCCGACGCGCACGCTGTCTCCTCCTTTGACCGGGCGCTCGCGAGCGCGATGGTCGCGGTGCCTGTTCCCGCGGGACTGCGGGCCCGGCTCAAGGCACACGGCGCTGAGAAGCATGGCACGGCCCTCCGTCGGAAGACGTATCTGGCCGTGGCCGCGCTCGCCGCCTCGCTCCTGTTCGTGGGCCTCGGGTATGGCGTGTTCTCGCACACGAGACCCAAGCCGGACCCCTACAGGTTCGTCGTTGCGCTCGACGAACAGTTGGAGAAGCCAGAGGAATCGACGCAGAAGTGGCTCGTGTCGCAGAAGCTGCCGGACCGGTTGCCGCTGCCGTTCGATTACGACCTTCTCGTGTTCCGCGGGTATGAGAAGGTTCACGGCATGGAAGTGCCGGTGATCGTGTTCCGCAGCCCGGATGATGGCGGGTTCGCGAAGGTGTATCTGTTCCCACACGACGGCCGGTATGACCTGAAGAACCTCCAGGAAGCGCAGACGTCGCACACCCGCGCCCAGGTCTTCGTCGGGCAAGACGCCCATCGCGGCGTGACCTACGTGTTCGTCCACACCGGGCGCGACCTGCAAAAGTTCTTCCGCAACCGCAACGGTGGCGTGATCGGCGCCTGACGCACGCGTCTCGGTTCCAGTGGTCTCAATCCTGGAACTCCTCGATGAACCACGCGGCGCACATCCCATGATCGTCTTCTCGTGCCCAACGTGCCGCAACACGATGCAGGTTCCACCCACGATGGCGGGCCAACCGGTCACGTGCCCATTCTGCCGCCACCCGGTACTCACGCCCCACGGCCCCGCTGATCAACCGCCGAACCCGCTCTCGCTCGAAGACCCGATCGACGAAGCCGAACAGGAACGCCGGACGCTCGCCCACCGCGCCGAGCGCGACAAGAAACTGAAGCGGAAGGCACTGATCTACATCGTGTGCGGGTGGCTCTTCGCGATAATCGCGACCGTCGTCCTTGTCGTGCTGTGGCCGCAACTGATGACCGACGCGAGGGGCGCGAAAGACTTCACGGGCGACGACTTGGCGACGGTCAAGGAGTCGGACGCGGAGGAGTCGCCGTGGATTGCGTATACCGCCGAGAGGGTGATCGAAACGGACCTAGGGCTAAACCAACCCAAGGGGAAGCACACGAATGAGGCGACGCGTTACGTGCTGGTCCGGGTTCAGGACAAGTGGCTGATCGCGGAGCGCCCGATTGAAGAAAAAGGGAACCGACTGGAAGGGAAGTTAGAGGTTTGGGGCGGCGGGACGTCGAAGGAGGCCGCGGACCGGATCAAGGTGCGGTATCCAGAACTGAAGGACCAGTTTCTCCCGGTGCAGTTGAGCGCGAGCCGGAGCGGCACGAGCGCCACCGCGACCATACAGTTGATCGCGCTGGGTGCGTTTGTGGTGATCAGTCTGGGCTGCGCGCTGTATGGGCTGGCGTCATTGCCCCGCGAACGCCCCGAGATGTGACGTCTGTGTTTTCAAAGTAGTAGTGCGTCTCCGCCAAAGTGTCACGTGGCGGCGCGCTGTTTTGCCCTCTCCCGCACGGGGAGAGGGGGAAGAAGCAAACCACCGCCACGTGACACTTTGGCGGAGACGCACTACTACTTTGAAAGACCTGTTCCGCACACGTGCAATTGCGGACGCTGCGCCGCTTCGGTACCCTATCTCTTAAGCCCGTGACGGTTGAATCACGCCCGCCGCACCCCACCCCGGCTCAATCCCCACAGCACGCGACACGAGTGCCGCCAATGTCTCCAGCTACACGCTCGCTCGTGCTCGTCCTGGTCGCCGGGATGGGTTCCGTGACCGCACTCCGGTCCGACGACAAGAAGCCTTACACCGGCGCCGCGTGCGCGACGGACGCGGACGCGCACTTCCGCGACGAAGTGTGGACCAAAGTCGGTGTGCGAAAGTGTCTGACCTGCCACAAATCCGGCGGCGAGGCCGAAGAGAGCAAGTTGATCCTCAAAGACCCACGCAAGAGCGAAGGCGCGGCCCAGGACGAAGCCATGCGTCACAACCGTGACGCCTTCACCCGTATGGCTGCTGTCAAGGAGAAGGATCAGGCGCGAATACTCCTCAAGGTCACCGGCAAACTCGACCACGGCGGCAAAGACATCGCGCCTGCGGAGTCCGCCGAGTATCGCATTCTCGCCGACTTCGTGCGCCGCGTGAATAACCCCAGGGGATCGACCGAACTCGTGATCGATCCGAAAGCGCCGCCGTTCTTTGAGGGCGTTGTGATGATGGACGACCGGCGACTGTTGCGCCGCGTCACGCTCCAACTCGCCGGGCGCCTGCCTACAGAGGCCGAACTCGTGGCGGTCGCCAAGGGTGGACCGAAGGCGATGCCCGCCATCCTCGACGGCATCATGAAGGAGGACGCGTTCTACGACCGGCTCCGCGAGGGGTTCAACGACATCTTCCTGACGCTCGGCATCGACGGGAACGCCGACGCCACGGTTCTGTCTTACGAGCACTTCAGCACCACACGGCTGTGGTATCAGAAGCACGATCTGAGCAAGGCCGGTGACGAGAAGGCCCAGACGCAGGCCCGGTACAAGCTCGCCGACGATTACCGCAGGGCGTTGCTCGGCGAGCCGATGAAACTGGTCGAACACATTGTCAGGAACGACCGCCCGTTCACTGAGATCGTGACCGCCGATTACATCCTGGTCACGCCGTACTCGGCTCGCGGGTATGGCATCTACGATCAGGTGAAGGACAAGTTCAAGAACCCGGACGACCCGTTCGAGTACATCCCAGTGACGTTGAAGGCGCTCGTGGGCCGCACGAAGGACGATCACCAGGACTCCGCGACCGGGTTCTACCCGCACGCCGGGTTGCTGAGTTCGTTCCAATACCTGCGCCGCTACCCGACGACCGAGACCAACCGGAACCGGCTTCGCGCCCGCATGTACTACCAGCACTTCCTCGGCGTGGACGTGCTGGAACTCTCTGCGCGGGTGTCCGACGCCGCGGCTGCGACCGCGAAATACCCGATCCCTACGATGCAGGCCGCGGAGTGCGTGGTGTGTCACAAGACGCTTGACCCAGTCGCGGGGGCGTTCCAGGACTTCTGGAAGTTCGAGGGCGTGTACGGGAAGCGAAAGGGCGGTTGGTTCAAGGACATGTTTGCGACCGGCTTCGAAGGCGAAGACCTACCCGCACCGGAGCGGTGGCGCGCACTTCAGTGGCTCGGGGAACGCACCGCGCGCGACCCGCGTTTCGCCATTGCTATGGTTGAACACGTCTACTACATCCTCACGGGTCGCAAGGTGCTTCTGCCCCCGAAGGACATCGACGATCCGCTGTACCCCGCTCGCGGGCGGGCGTACCTGGAACAGCGGCGCGCGGTGGAGGGCATCGCATCTCGCTTCAGGAAGTCGCAATTCGATCTCAAGATGGTGTTCAAGGAGTGGGTCGCGTCAGACTTCTACCGGGCCGATGGACTCGCGACCGCGGTGAAAGACCCGAAACGCCGCGCGGAACTCGACGACATCGGCTTGACGCGGTTGTTGTCGCCGGAGCAAGTGGAGCGGAAGGTGGGTGCGGTGTTCGGCGAGCGGTGGGGCAAACTGAACGACCAACTCGCGACGCTCTACGGCGGCATTGACTCGAAGGAGACGACCGAGCGCGCGACCGATCCGAGTGGCGCGATGGGTTCGATCCAGCGTATCCTCTCGAACGACGTGGCGTGCAAGCAAGTCGCGCGCGACTTCGCCCGACCCACGAAGGAACGCCGGCTGTTTCCCGGCATCGAGCCGAGCGCGTTACCCGGCGATTCCCCCGAATCCGACACGCAGATTCGCGCGGCCATTGTGTACTTGCACGAGCGCGTTCTGGGCCGTCATGACGCGCCGGACTCGGCGGAGGTGGATCGCACGTTTAAGCTGTTCACCGCGATCCTCAAGGACGCGAAGGAGCAGAAGGGCCTCGACAAGCGGGAGGCGTACGCGTGCCGTCAGGGCGGCGCCGTGGTTGACGACCCGCAGTACACTGTCCGTGCGTGGCGCGCCGTGGTCACCTACCTGCTGCGCCGGTCTGAGTTCCTTTACGAGTGAGTTCGCTCCCCCGCGACGCCGCAAGCGGCTTCTTCGTCACTTGCGGCGTCGCGGAGAACCTAACCGAGTGCTCTCCAATGCGACGCGACTTCCTCAAACTCTGCGGGCTGGCCGGTCTCGGCCTTGCCGTTCCGCATCGCGCGCCCGAAGCACGCGCCGCGGAGAAGAAAGAGGAGCCCTACAGCGGTCCGTACTATGTCGTGTTCAACGCCAGCGGGGGGTGGGACACCACCTACTTGATGGACCCCAAGGGGGTCAACAACATCAATCGCCTCTTCAAGGAAGGCGACATCCTCACGAAGGGCGCACACAAATACGCGCCGATCAAGAAACACGCGCAAGGCGGGATGTGCAACGAAGACTTCTACGCGGAATTCGGCGACGAGTTGATGACGTTCAACGGGTTAGACTACTCGGTGAACAACCACTCTCCCGGCGCCCGGTACATGGCAACCGGCAAGCTCGACAGCCTCGCCTACCCAACGTTCGCCGCGCTGGTCGCCGCGACACGCGGCCCGGATTGCCCGCTCGCATTCCTCACGTTTGGCAACTACTCCGCCACGGGCAACGTCGTCGCCATGTCGCGAGTCCCGTACCTACCATCGCTCAAGCGGATTGCACTCGCGGACGCGGTCGAGGGGAACGAGCGGTCGCCGTACCACGATAAGTTCGCGCTCGACCGTATCGAGGAGGCACTGCGGGAACATAACGCGACGTCCGGCACCGTGCCGCGTCTGCCTCGCGCGGAGCGCGGCGAGAACATGCTGTACGCGGCGCAGGTGAACTCGAAGGCGTTACAGCGCGTGACCCAGTACATCCCCGCGAACAGCCCGAAGGAGCGGCTGGCGCAGCAGGCCGAGATCGCACTGGCTTCGTTCAAGGCGGGCGTGTGCGTCTCCGCGAATCTGACCATCGGTCAGTTCGACAGCCACGCGAACAACGACCCCGACCAGATGAAACTCCTCCCTGAGTTTCTGGCCGGCATCGCGCACTTGATCCGTCGGGCGGGCGAACTGAAGATTCGCGAACAACTCGTCGTGGTTATCCAGAGCGAGATGGGCCGGACCCCGACGTACAACACGGGTAACGGTAAGGATCACTGGTCGATCGGCTCGGCGATGTTCCTGGGTCGCGGGATCAAGGGCAACCGCGTGCTCGGCGCAACCGACGAGAAGCAGTTCGCGGTTCCGCTCGACACGAAGACGTTGACGCTCGACAAGGACAAGGGCGTTCGCGTGCGGCCGGAGCACGTCCACGAGTCGCTGCGTGAACTCGCGGGTATCGCGGAACACCCGCTGAGCAAGAAGTTCCCGCTGGGCGTGCCCGAGAAGGAACGGCTCCGGGGTTTCTGGGGCTGACCGGTAAGCGGGAAGAAACGGAATAGCCCAAAAGGGTGTGGTGGATTGCAAGGTGAAAAAGAAAAGGCTTCCGGCAACAACCGGAAGCCCTTGTCGTTTCAGCACGTACCGAGTGCCCCCTCTCGGGCTCGAACCGAGGACCCGCTGATTAAGAGACGGAAGGGCGCGGCCCCGAAACGCTACGATTCTCAGCCGTTGGCGCACTCGGACGCCGCCGGGCGTACCGCCGGGCGTACCGCCGGGCGTACCCGACACGAGAGCGAAGGGGGTCCCGACGCCGAACTCGCCGCGCTCG
>SXID01000099.1 GCA_005772955.1 Planctomycetia bacterium | reverse complement strand
GCGACGGCCGCACCTACGAGAACACGATCTGCCTTCGGTGCGTACAGACCGACGACTTCATGACCGCGGACTGGTCGCGCCTACCCGAAGACCTGCTCGCGCGTGTCGCAACCGCGATCATCAACAAAGTGAAGGGCATCAACCGCGTTGTGTACGACATCAGCAGCAAGCCGCCCGCGACGATCGAGTGGGAGTAGCGAAGAACCCACCCCCAACCCCTCCCCGCAGGGAGGGGAGCAAAACACCTGTTCTTGTGAGCCGCTTGCGGCTTCGCGAGCAACAACTCGCGAAGCCGCGAGCGGCTTCAAACTCCCCTCCCCGCAGGGAGGGGTGGGGGGGGTTGAATGCGAGCCGACGTCTGCGCGTCCGACGACCACGACACCCGCGACCGCTTGCTGAGCGCGATCCACGAACTCGGCGGCACGCCTGACGGCGATTCGGAAGGGTTAGGCGGGGGTCTGCACCGCTTCCGGTTCCTCGGCGGTGAACTGTCCGTGTTCATCGACGCGTGGCTGGTGGACATCGCCGGACCGGACGTATTGGTGGAACTGGTGCTGGCTGAAATGGCGCGGGCCGACTAAAGATAACCGGGCCAACCCAACCAGAGGAAACCGCGATGCCCGGCCACGCGATCGTTTTCGGTCTTCTGCTCAGTGCCCTTGGCGTGACCGCCTACGCCTCTCCCGACACATTCGGCGGTGGCAAGCCGTACCAGATATCGGCCTTGTCACCGGCGTTCATTGGGTTACCGATCCTGCTGGCGGGGATCGCGGTCCTCGCCGCTCCTGGCACGCGGAAGCACGCGATGCACGCAGCCGCAGTGCTGGGCCTGTTAGGCACCGTCGGCGGGTTTGTCCCGGTGATCCTGCGGAAGTTCGACCTCGAGCAAACCGCGGTTCTCGTCGGCTTGACGATGACGGGGCTATCGGGGGTGTTCTTGGGGTTATGCGTGAAATCGTTCATCCAGGCGAAGAGGGCGCGCAAGGCAAAGGAAGCCAGTGGCGCAGGGGTCGCCTAGGTCGCGTAGCCGCGACTCGAAGAGGAGCGCGAACGTACGCGCTCCTCTTCGAGTCGCGGCTACGCCAAGCACCTCACTTCTTCTCCATCTCATCGAGCCACTTCGACACGATGACGCAGTAATACGCGCCGCTCATCGAAGACTTGTCGCCGGGCTTGGTCGCGTACCCGCCGTCCTTGTTGCGGTGCGCGTCGATGAACTCGCGCAGCTTCTTCGCGTCTTCCGGCTTCCCCTTGAGTAGCATCAGTGCCCGCATGACGCGGTACGTCGTCTCGATATCTGACGCTTTCTCGCCCTTCTTGCCCCACCCGCCGTCGTCGCGCTGGCCGATCGAGAGAATCGCCCGGGCGAACGACTCCTCCGTCACGTCGAATAATATTGGAGGCGCGGAGACGATCCATTCCGGCACCAGTTGGAACCGCGTGGGGTTCGGTTTCGGCTCCGGTTCCTGCTTGGGGCGGGGGTCCAAAGGACCGAACGGGTTTTCTCCCAATCGAACGAATATCGCAAAAACAGAAGCAAACTGCCTTGTGTCCAGATCCTTAATGCCCTCGCCCTCCTTCCTCGCAATCTTGAACCACGCATCCAACTTGAACGGGCAGTCCTTCACGCCCCACGCTTCGACCGCCGCGGCGCCGATGCGCACCTCCTCGAAGGTCTTCGCGTTCTCCTTGAGGTAGTCCATCGCACGCGCGTACTTCTCGTGGGGGATGCCCAACTCGGCTGCGGCCATCACGCCGATGCTGGTGATGGTCACGTCGGGCTTGCCGCCCGGCTCCGCGAACCCGCCCGTCTTCGGGTCGTAGCACTTCAGCACGAACGCCGCGTGCTTCTCCTTGTTCGGAACATCCGCGCCGAGGTACTTCAGCGCCCGCACCGCGCCGTTGGTCGCGCGCAACATGGGCACGGGTTTCGCGTCGATGTTCGGACCTTGCGGGGCGAGGTAGAACCCGCCATTCGAGGCTTCAAGGCCCGTGATCCACTTGACGGTTTCCTTCTTCTGCGCCGCGGTTGGCTGCGCGAGCACCAACGAAGGGCACAGCAACACAAACGCAATCGCTACGCGCATAACGCACCTCATATTTAGCGTTCGACCCGAAGGGGCGACTACGATTTGGGCCTAAACGCTTTCACCACATTCTCGTTAGTGGTCAGGAACGGCCCGCCGATCAGGTCGATGCAGTACGGGATGGCGGGCATGACCGCGAGCAGGCATTCGCGGATCGCTGCCGGCTTGCCTGGGAGGTTCACGATCAACGACTTGCCACGAATGCCGGCCGTCTGGCGCGACAGAATCGCGGTCGGCACCGATTTCAGCGACACCTCGCGCATCAACTCGCCGAAACCGGGGAGCAGTTTTTCGCACACGGCCTCGGTCGCTTCGGGCGTCACGTCACGCTGCGCCGGCCCCGTGCCGCCGGTCGTGACGACGAGGCAACAGCCCTCGTCGTCGCAGAACGCTTTGAGCGTGGACTCGATTTGGTCCTGCTCGTCGGGGATCACGAGGGTTCGCGGTTCCCACTGGCAGGTGAGAACCTCTCGCAGGAACTCGAGAATTGCGGGCCCGCTCTTGTCTTCGTACACGCCGCGACTGGCCCGGTCGGAAACGGTGAGGATGCCGATACGCATGGGTGGTGCGAGGGTAAGAGAGAGATTCGTTAGCAGCGAGCCAAAGGCGAGCGTGGAGGCTCACGGCTAACCATACACTATCTCCTGTGCTGTGTCTCGAAGTCTCCCACCCCAGCCCCTCCCATGCGTACCTGGTCCTTCTCCTCCGCCGGCGCGCTGTTCTTCGGCCGCAACGCGGTCCGTATTCACCTCCGCGATGCCTGCGAACGGCTGAACGCGAAACGTGCGTTCGTTGTCACCGACGCGGTTCTCGTGAAAGCCGGTTTGCTCGCGCAGACCGCGGAACCGCTCACCGCGGCCGGTGTGGTGTTCGCACACTTCGACCGCACCACACCGGAACCGGGCGTGGAGTTGGTACGCGAGTGCGTTGCGGCGGCGAAAGCGTTCAACCCCGATGTGATCGTCGGGCTGGGCGGCGGCAGCAACATGGACACGGCAAAGCTCGTGTCGATGCTCCTGGCGCACGGCGGCGACCCACTCGACTACACCGGTGACTGCCGCATACCGGGTCCGGTGAAGCCGTTGATCTGCATTCCGACTACTGCGGGCACTGGCTCGGAAGTGTCCGCTGCGGCCGTGTTCACCGACACCGCAAACCACATCAAGGTGTCGTGCCTCAGCCCGTTCCTGCGACCGGCGTTTGCGATCGTCGATCCGCTGTTCACGGTCAGTTGCCCGCCAAAAGTAACCGCCGATTCCGGCATCGACGCGCTCACACACGCCATCGAAGGTTTCTGCGCGGTGAGTAACGACGAGTTCCCCCTGCCGAGCGGCGAGAAGACCGTCTATCAAGGCAGCAACCCAATAGCCGACTCGATGGCGCGTGAAACGTTCCGGCTCGTCGGGCAGTTTCTGAAGCGCGCGGTGAAGGACGGCACCGACCTCGAAGCGCGTGACGGCATGGCGCTGGCCGCGACGCTTGGCGGTATGGCGTTCTCGAACGCGGGCGTCGCGCTGGTTCATGCAATGGAGTACCCCGTCGGCGGCGCGGTTCATGTCTCGCACGGTGCCGGCAACGGCTTGCTGCTCCCCTACGTCATGCGATTCAATCTGGAGAAGCGGATTCGCCGGACAGCCGAGATCGGTCTCATCATGGGCGCGGACGGCATTCGCGGTACACCCGACGCGAACGCGGAAGCTACCATTCGCGAGATCGAACAACTCCGCGCGGACATCGGTATCCCGCTGCGGCTGCGCGACATCGGTGTGACGGAAGACATGCTGCCGGGTTTCGCGGCGAAAGCGTTCGCGATCAAGCGCCTCATGCGAGTGAACCCGCGAATGCCACAGAGCGTGGACGAAATTCTCGCCATCTACCGGGCCGCATTCTAGGCTTCGGCATGAACGTGCGCAACCTGCTCGCCACTGCCCTTTGCCTCGCGCTCGTCGCGTGGTTCTGGGCGCGCGGCGAGCGGTTCTTCGCGGCCAACGGCCCGACATTCGACGAACCGGTTCACCTCGCGGCCGGTTACTCGTACTGGGCGACCGGTAGTTTCAAACTCAACCGCGAAGACCCGCCACTCTTGAAACTGCTCTGGGCCGCACCGCTGATGTTCGGTGACCGGCCCACCTACCCACACGATGTCGCGCGCGAAACAGACAACAATCACTGGCACGTCGGGAACGCGTTCCTCTTCAATTCCAATCGGCCGCCAAGCGAACTGCTGAATCCAGCCCGGCGCTTGAACCTCGCGTTCGGCTGCGGCTTGGTGTTGCTCGTGGGGTGGTGGGCCTTTCGGTTGTGGCGTTCGCCGGTTGCGGGCGTAGGCGCGGTCGGCTTCGCGGTGTGCGATCCCACACTGCTAGCACTTTCGTGCATCCTCTCCACTGACATCGGGTTGACACTCTTCACGCTGCTCGCGTGCTACCTCGTGTGGGAATACACCACGAATCCGTCGCGTGGGTTGCTCTTCGGTGCGGGTATCGCGCTGGGCCTCGCACTCGGCGCGAAGTTCTCGGCGCTGGCGGTTGTTCTCGGTCTCGGTGCGGCTGGCGTGGTGTACGTTCTTCGCGGCGGAAGGCTCGCGATCCCGAACGCTCCGGCCGATGCGTCGCGCGGTCGCACGCTGGCGGAGTTCGCGTTCCGGTTGGGGCTGATCGCGCTCATCACGCTGGCCGCAACCTACGGCTTCGTTCACTTCGACCAGTGGGGTCGCGGGCTCAAGTTCCAGATCACACGCGCCGACCACGGTGACGGGATGATGTACCTGAACGGCGAACTGTCGCGCACCGGCTGGTTTCACTACTTCCTCGTGCTGCTGCCGCTGAAACTCCCGCTCGGATTGCTTGCGGGCGGGTTGCTCGTGTGCGTTACCGGGCGTTTGGCACGCGCACCGCGGGTCGAGTTCCTGCTCGTGCCGGCGATTGTGTTCTTCGCGCTCGCGTCGTGCTCGCGCGTGAACCTCGGCGTGCGTGTCGTGCTGCCCGTACTGCCGTTCCTCTACATCCTTGCAGCCGGGCTTGCGACCCGCGCCTGTTATCGCATGGCGGGCGTTGCCTTGCTCACGCTGTGCCTCACGTGGACCGGTGTTGCAACGATGCGCAACGATCCGTACCCAGTCGCGTACTTCAACGAATTGGCCGGCGGCTCTCGCGGCGGCGTTCGCTACGTCGCGGACTCCAACATGGACTGGGGCCAGGGGCTTCCCGCGCTCAAGGCTTATCTCGATGCGAACGGGCCGGACGTGATCTATCTCTCGTACTTCGGCACCGACCGCCCTGAGACTTACGGCATCCGGTATCAACCGCTCCCTACCTACGGGCGTGTGGGTCCGCCGGGCGGTGAAACGGTTCCCGCCGACGCACCGCGACATGTCGTCGTTGTGAGCGTGAACAACCTGCTCGGCATCTACCTGAATGAGCCGGAGACGTTCACGTGGTTGCGCACCCGCACGCCGACCGCGGTACTCGCGGGGTGTCTGTACGTCTTCGACCTTACTGGCGATGCGACCGCTATTCAGCGCGTGCGCGCAATTCCCGCGAAGTAGACTGTTCGCCTGGCGCCACGTCTCCGCTCCCTGCTGGTGATTCTTGGGGGCGTCACAATCGCGTTCGTCGCGGACGTGATCGTGCGCACACAGTGGTTGCTGGCACCGATCGACTTCCTCGAATACTGGTCGGCCGGGCGCGGGAACCTGCGGGGCGGGAACCCGTATCACCCCGCGGACCTGATCGCCGAACAGAAACGCGCCGACCAACGCGGTGATGATGTGGAACCCGCCGCCGGCGCTCGCGGTCTACGTGACGCGGAACCGGGCTTCGCGGCTCATCACCGGCGTGCGCCCGCCGGACACGAGTGGCGGGTAACTCCCGGGAGCGCGGGCGCCGTCCCGCCCACTGGCTGCCGCTTCAAGAGCGTTTTGCGTTTGTCCGCGAAGCAACCGGACGTGCATCGCACCATGCGAGACGCCCGCAGTCCGGAGAAACTCACCCGCCAAGTTCACTCACCGTGGCCGTCGCAGCCGCTCGCCACGGGCGCTCGCCCTCGCGCTGGGTGCGGAGCCAGCCGAGCGCCGGGGCCGCGTGCGAACCGTACCCGCTGAGGAGTTGGCAGCCAAGCGCGACCCCGACCTCGCGGCGCTTCTTGTCGGCCTGCACCGACAACCGACGCACCTGCGCCGTCGTCAAGATTTCTTTCAGTTCGTCGTCGGTGGATCCGTAGTTTCCCGCCTCGATGTTCGCGACGATCTGGTTCAACTCGCGATGTGCATCGACAAGGCGGGCGTGTTCGTCGGCCCAGTCGCGGCACACGTCGAGAACCGCCTGCACGTACTCGGCCGGCGCGAGCGTATCGACTTCCATGCTGAGCCGCTTCTGAACATCGGCTTCGAGCGCGGCGCGGCCATAGTCCGGCACCTCCTGACCAGCCGCGATCTTCGCGGCGTGCGCGTTCACCACAGCGCCGACCGCTTCGCGGATGCGGGCACGGTCGCGAACCGCGGTGAGTTTGAACGCGGCGTCCGGGTGTGCGGTGAATCCGGCCGGTGCGCGGCCGGACACTTCCACCGACGCGGCGAACGCGGCCGGGTTCGCGAAGACCGGCACGGTCGCGAGTAGGCGTGCCGCGCTCGCGGGCCGGTCGGCTTCGACGGCCAGCACGCCAACAACTTCCGCGACGGTCATTCCGCGCCCGCCCGCGATGGCCGCAAGTTGCCGCTCCGCGGCGCCGAGCGGTTTCCCGTGTGCTGCTTCGACCTTCTCCCAGAACGCTTTCAGTGGCGCGGCCTCCGCCGCGAGCGCGGCGCGAATGTGGTTGGCAGTAGTGTGGACCCGCGGGCCACGTCCACCCACCTCGCCGACGACGGCCAGCTCCAGGCCTGCCCGTGCTTTGCGTGTCGCCCTCTCGACGGTCGGCTCGCCCGGCTCGCGCGTCGGCGGCTTCCACTTCGCGAGTTGATCCGCTGGAAGGACCGCGACCGACTGCGCCGGCGGCGTGGTCTGGTTCGCCGGTACGAACGCCGCGACCTGTGCCGTGGTGAAAGCGCCACGCCCGAGGATCGCGGCCCTCAGGTCGGCCAGGACGTCGGCCGCGTGGAACTGATCGACTTCGCCTTCGAGCAACTTTGCCGCGTCGGTCGCGTGCCCAAGCAGGTACGCGCGGGCGGCCAGTTCCACGCGCAGTCGAGCCGCGAGGTGGGCACCGCGCGCCTTTTCAACGGCCTTCAGCACGCGCTCCGCGGCTTCGGCCGTGTGCGGGGAAGCGCCCTCAGGTTGCACCCAGGCCGAGCGTAACCACACGTCCGCGTCATGCAGCGAACTCCAGGCGTCGTCCGCCTGGGCCACGGCTACGGGCAACTGTCCGCGCGGCATGCCGGCCAGCACCTGCGTGACGGTTCCGCGCGTCGCGTTCGGCGCGTCCAGCGCCGCGCGCAGCCGCGCCAGCGGGACGACAGCCGCGAGCGAGGCACGGAGTTCCGGCAGCGCGAAAGCCACGGACGTGGGCAGGTATCGCGGCGATTCGAGCGCGGCCAGTTTCGCTTCGGCACGCTCAAACATGCTGCCGCCGACCAGTTCCAGCACCTCCGCGAGGAGCAACCGCTCCGCGGCGGATTCGGCGGATTCGAGTTGCATCGCGACGATCGGGTCGAGACCCGCGCCGGGGCCGACCGCGACCCAGTCAGCGCGCAGTTGTCGCAACTCTGCGAGCGACGCGGCCTGCTTCTGGCGGAGCAGGTCGTGGGTAATCGCGTTCAGCATCGCGGCCCGCTGCGCGCGGCTGATGGTCGCGGCGCTCTGCTGACGCAGCAGTTCGGCGGCTTCGGCGGCGCCGCGGGCGCGGGCGGCTTCCATCGAGGCGTGAAACGCGGGCGGGACGACACGCACCGGCGGGCGCGGTGGGATCGTTGTCGGGCGCGGCGGGGGTGCCCACGCCAGTGAAGCGAGGAGTAGCACCGCGAGAAATGCGAGCAACTTCCGGCGCATCGCGTGTCTCCTGAAAGTAGTAGGCACACGGAGTGTGCCTACTACTTTCTCACGGTTTGGTTCGGGGCGGTGGCGCGGTTTCGGGCGGTTCGACGGGCTTCGCGCTCTTCGACGCCAACAGATCGAAGAATTCGTAGGTACCCCGAAACTCAGTGAGTGACTTCTCTTCACTCGGACCAAGAATCGCGGCGGTCGCGGACCACGCGACGCTGTGCGTGCGTGCCACACCGAACGCAAGGTGGTAGTCGCCCGCGCCGAAGTGTGCAACAGCCTCCGACACCGCGGTATCGTGCGCGACCTTGAACAACCAGCCGCGCGCTTGCGAAAACCGGTTATCCTCCGCGTCGAGCGACTTCAGCGCGAGAATCTCCCAGTGAATTTGCTTCCAGAACTCGCGCCTCGTCGGGCCTTCGCCGGCCTTCGGTGCGAGATTGTTCGCCACGATGGAATCAACGGACGAATCGACCCATTCGCGTTCCGCGCGCAGGATCGTGGCACGCGTGTCAGGCAGCGCTTCCACGAGTGTGCGGCGCCCGAACGCGGTGTCGTTGAACCCGGCCCAGTCGCCCGGCTTCAGCTTTTCCAGCTCGTGCGTCTTCGCGTGGAGGGCGTTGGAAAGCCACTGCCGCCGGGCCGCTTCGAGCCGGTCGGCGCTCGCCGGGTGCGCTTCTCTCAGGAGCTTGGTCGGCTCACCCAGCGCCTCAACACCCTTGAAGTCGTCCAGCGGTGTTCGCCGATAACGCGAGATGATTTCGTCCGCAGTCTCGCGAGCCCACTTGTCGTAGTCGGCCTGCAAGTCGTTCGTTAATGACGGGTACTGCGTGCGAAGGAGTTTGAGTTCTGGGTGCCCCTTCGACCGCGACAGTTCTTCGACGGTCGCGATTGCCAGGTTCGCCTTGTACCAGTCGCGCGTTTCGGCCGCGTTCCGCAGCGACGAAGGCATCTTCGGTTCGGGCGAAATCGGCACGATCCACCATGCGATCGCCGCGCCGACCAGCCCAATCAACCCCACAACCGCACGAAGCGGGGACCACCGCGGCCACACCAGCACCAGCCCGCACACGAACAACGGCGCAACCGCAACTAGCACCCGCAGCGCGTGTGCGTCAGTGCCGAACCCAGCAAGGCCGAAGCCTTGCCACACGGCGACGAAGCCAATCGCCGCGAACACGACTGCACCGAGCAGACGCGGGGGCGTGAGCCGGCTTTGCGGCGGGTCCGTGAGCGGTGCTGTCGCGGGTGCAAACAAAGGTGTACCCTCTCCGTTACTCCGGCTTCTTGTCTTCGGGCTTCTTGCCTTCCAGCGCCTTGATCTCACGAATCCAGATGTTGCGGTACTTCACCAGATCACCGTGATTCTGCAACCGGATCGGCTGCTTCAGCGGGTGCTTCACGTAAGCGGCCGGCTTGTCGTAGTTCGTGTTGCCCTGCAACTCAAAGTGGTTCTGAACCACCACGCCGTTGTGGATCACCGTGACGTAACCCGGCTTCTGTACCTTCACATCCTTTGCGCTTTCGTCGAACCGCGGCGCAGTGAAGATGATGTCATAGGTCTGCCACTCGCCCGGCTTCTTGCACACGTTCACCATCGGCGGGGTCTGCTTGTAGAGGCTCGCGCACTGCCCGTCGAAGTACGTCTTGTTGTCGTGCGAATCGAGCACCTGCACCTCGTAGCGGTTCGCCAGAAACACTCCGCTGTTTCCACGACCCTGCCCGTTGCCCTTCACCACTTCCGGTGTCGCGAACTCGACGTGCAGTTGGTAATCGCCGAACGAGTCCCTCGTGACGATGTCTCCGCCCTTCACGGTCGCGTACCCGTCCTTGATCTCCCACTTCTCGCCGTTGTTCCACTTCGAGAGGTCTTTGCCATCGAAGAGGACGGTCGCGTCCGACGGTGCATCACCGTGGGCCTTGCCGGGCGCGACCAGCGCCGGTTCCGGCCACACGATCCCGCTCTTGTATTCCTTCTGAAGCGCGGCCGCGCCCAGTGCGGTGAGCGCGCTGACCGACACCAATAGCAACACACGCGTATTCGTCATGAGAGAAACTCCGTGCGAAGCCGCCAGCGGCTTCTATTCGTATGGGGGTTGGGGGGTAGGTTCTTCTCTGGTATTGTGGGGCGCGCTCCCATCCTCTTCCACAGGTGCTGTTATGTCTAGCGTCAATCGTCGTGCGTTTCTCGCTTCCGCCGCGGTCGCCACGGCCACCGCGTCGCGCCTCTCTGCCGCCGACACCGACGCGCTGCGAGTCGGGTTCATCGGCGTCGGCGGGCGCGGCACGGCGCTGCTCCGCAACTTCCTCGAAGCGAAACTCGGTAACGTGGTCGCGGTGTGCGACATCAAGGACGAACACGCGAAGCGCGCCGCCGCACTCATCACCGGCGCCGGCCAGAAGCAACCGGTCCTCATCGAAGACTGGAAGAAGTTGCTGGAGTTGAAGGACGTGAACGTGGTGATTTCCGCGCTACCGTGCGACCTGCACGCCGCGTGCTACCTCGACGTGATCGCGGCCGGGAAAGACCTGTACGGCGAAAAGCCGATGTGCCTCACGCCGCAGGACTGCGACCGAGTCGTCAAGGCCGCGAACGCTAGCAAACTAATCGTGCAGATCGGTTTTCAGCGCCGTGCCGACCCGCGCTTCATCGAACCCATGAAGTTGATCCACGCCGGCGAACTCGGTGACCTGGTCGAGGGCCGCATCATGTGGTCGAACTCGTGGGGTCCGCTCGGTGACTGGTTTGGCAAGAAGGCCCGCAGCGGAGACTGGATGGTGGAGCAAGCCTGCCACAACTGGGACGTGATCAACTGGGCGTGCAAGGGGTTGCCGGTCCGCGCGATGGGTCTCGGCCGCACCGGGCTGTACAAACGGTTCCAGGCCGACCGCGACGTTCACGACTACTACTCCGCCATCGTCGAGTACGAGAACGGCGCGATCATCAACATCCTTCATTCATGGGTCGCCCCAGGTCAGCAGGGGAAGTTCACGAAGGAATTCAACGACGAGTACACGCGGCTCAACGGCGTGAAAGCCGGCATCGACTTCAACAGCGGTGTGATCGCGTACCGCAAAGAACTGAACATCCCCGACAAGATCGGCCACAGCGCGAAGGGCGTAATCAACAATACGAAACTCGGCCTGGAGGCATTCGCTCAGAGCGTGAAGGACCGCAAACCGCCGGTGGCGACGGTCGAACACGGCCGCGACGCGGTACTCGCGTGCCTGCTCGTACGTGAAGCCGTGTACACGAAGAAACCCATCACTATGAAGGAACTGAAGGGGTAACAGTGGTGGTTATCCGTTAGCCGGAGGCGAGCGCATACCTCAACGCTCGCCTCCCGCTTACGGGATAACCATACCACCGACCTCCGATCTCGTGGGAGCGAGTGGTATACTCTCTTCCACAACCACGAGATGTTCACGATGTGTGCGCGCATTACCATCACTACAACCGGTACGGAAATCGCTGACCTGTTTGGCCTGTCCTACGACAGGAGCAATCCGCGACCGCTCTCGCGACCGCGTTACAACGTCGCGCCGACTACCATTATTCCCGTGATACGAGCCGTGAACGGCGTGCGCGAACTCACCGACCTGCGATGGGGACTGATCCCGTTCTGGAACGCCGATCCAAAGCACACCGGCTTTGTAAATGCCCGCGCCGAGACCGCGCCCGTGAAGCCAGCGTTCCGTGACCCGTTCCGCTGGCGCCGGTGTCTCGTGCCCGCGGACGGGTTCTTTGAATGGAAGACAAGTGGCAAGAAGAAGCGACCGTACTTCTTCCGTAAGGCCGGTGGCGGGATGTTCGTGTACGCGGGCGTGTGGGACCGCTGGAAAGGGCCGAACGGGCTGGTCGAAACGGTCACGGTGCTGACGGTATCGGCAAACGACTTGGTGAAGCCGCTGCACGACCGGATGCCCGCGATCATCAGCGAAGGGCAGTTCAGCGCGTGGCTCGACCCAAACGAGTCTCGCCCCTCGCGGTTACTACCGCTATTGCAACCCTATCCCGTTGAGCGGATGGAGAAATGGGCCGTCAGCGAACGCGTGAACTCCACAACGTCAGACGACGCGGACCTACTCACAAGCGTGCCTGAACCGCCGCTGCCAACGTGGACACAACCCACACTGTTCGATGTTGTTTGAGGACCGACATGATTCACGTTATCGCGACCATCACACTGAACCCCGACGTGCGGGCACCGTTCCTCAAAGTGTTCCACTGGCTCACGCCGCTCGTTCGTGCCGAAGAAGGGTGTATCGAGTACCAGGCAACGATCGACGTGCCAACGACGGTCGCTATTCAAGAAGGGCCGCATGAGAACGTGGTCACAGTGGTCGAGAAGTGGGAGAGTGTGGAGGCTCTCTACGCACACAGTGCGGCCCCGCACATGACGGAGTACCGCGCGAAGGTGAAGGACTTCGTTGTTGGCGTGAAGTTGGTTGTGTCGGAAGCGATTTGAGGCGACTCGAACAAGTCCGCCGCGCACGCAAGGGTAAAGCTGTGCCCTTGCTTGCGCGGCGGACTTGTGAAGGTCACACCTTTGGCACGGTCCACAACTGAATGGGCGACGTGTTCTCGGGGTAGTCGCCGCCCGCGCCCTTCACGCGACCGTTGCCGCTGCTGTTCGCGTTGGTCGCGCTGACTGCGATCATGGTTCCGTCGGGAGAAAGCGCGACGCTGTGACAGTTCGGCAGTTTCCCACCACTGAAGAAAGTAGTCGCGGCGCCCGGCTTCCAGAAGTGGAACTTCCCCTGCCCCGGTTGACCGCTTGTGGTGAACGCGACGAACCCGTCTTTGTGCCACACCATGTCGGTGACGTAGCCTTCCGTGTCGTTCGCGCCTTTGTACTGTGATAGCCGCTTGCCGCTCGCAACATCGAACGCGAACAGCAGCGGAGTACACTGCACGAACCCGCCGGTCTTCGGCTCCGCGCCCGCGACGAACAGCGTCTTTCCGTCGCCCGCGAGGAGCAGGTTCTTCACGCCGCCCACATCTTGAATGCGCTCGAGCCTGTGCAACTCTTTCGCTTCAAGGGTCCGCGTGACTTTGCCGGACGCGACTTCGAACTCGCGCACGATACCAAACAGGTCGCCGGCGAACACGCTCTTGCCGTCAGCTTTGAAGCACACCGAGAGAATGTCCGTCTTCGTCTCGAACTCGTTAATCTTCTTGCCGTTCGCCCGGTCCCAAATCCTGACGAAGCCGTCCTTGCCGCACGTCGCGATTGGCGAATCCACGGGCGCGAGCGCAACGGTGCGTGCCCAACCGTCGTGCGCGGCTTCGAGGGTCCAGAGTTTGGGTTCCTTCGCGGTGATGTCGGACGCGGTGAGCCGGCCCCACGAATCGGTGCTGAACAGCGCGTTGCCCGCGAACGCGAGGCCGGTGACCCAGCCGTTGTGCCCGGCGATCAGCGGCAGCTCGGTTGGGTCTTTGGCGTTCAAGTCCCAGCGGCGAATCTTACCGTCGAAGCACGCGGCGGCGAGCATCTTGCCGTCGGGCGAGAACCGCACGCGCGTGACCTGAGTGCCCGGCGCGAGGGGCTTGCCCAGTTCTTTGGGCATGTTGGGATCGGCGGGGGCTTTTTTGGGTTGCATGGTTTGTCTCGGAGCTAGCCGCGTGCCGGAGGCGAGCGTTCGTTTATGGGGCGAGCGAGCATTTGTTACGCCAGCACTTCCTTGACGGCCTTCATCTCCTCGTGTGCGATCGGCAGCGGTTGCCCGGCGTTGCCGTACTGCACGTCGGTCGGGTCGATGCCCAGCGCGCGGAACCACGTGTGGAACAACCCGCCGATGTCTACAGGGTCGTTCGCCACGTCGGTGCCCTTGTCGTTCGTCTTCCCCGCGACCACGCCCTTCTTGATCCCGCGACCGGCCATCGCAACGCTCCACGCTTCCGGCCAGTGGTCGCGACCGATGTGGCCGTTGATGCGCGGCGTACGCCCGAACTCGGCGCACGCAATGACCAGCACGTTGTCCAGCATCCCGCGATCCGCGAGGTCTTCGATCATCGCCGCGAATGGCCGGTCGAACTTCGGGTGCAGACTCGCGGCGCCGTTGAAGTGGTCGCCGTGCGTGTCCCAGCCGTAGCTCGTCACCTTCACGAACGTCACGCCGGCTTCGAGCAACCGGCGAGCAAGCAGCATGTGCCGGCCGAGGTCATGCGTACCGTATCGGTCCTGGTCCTTCTGCGGCAACTTCGAGAGGTCGAATAGTTCGATCTTCTTCTGAAGCTGTGCGGCCATCTCGTAGGCGTGACTGTTCGCTTCGGTCAGTTCGGTGCGTCGCTGGGCCGCGTAGTTCTTGTCGAGCAACTTGCGGAGGTCGTTGCGTTCGTCGTCTTCTTCGGCAGTGAGAGCGTTGGGACGGAGCAGATTTTCGGGCGGCTTGCCGTCGCCGAGTGCGAGGGCGCCGTACTTCGGGCCGAGGAACCCGGCGTCCTTGTAGATGAAGCCGCCGCTCATCGGCTTCACCCAGATGTACGGCGGGAGGCCGCTGTCGCCGGGACCGACGAGTTTCGCGACCGCCGAGCCGAGAAACGGATACGTCACGCCGCGGTTCTTCGGGTCGCCGCGCTGGATGCGGTCAACGCCCGCGGAGTGCGAGTTGTCCTGCGTGGACACGCTCCTCACAATGGCGAGATGCTTCATTAGCTTCGCGCATTGTGGAAAGAGTTCAGAAATCTGAATGCCGGGCACGGTCGTTTGAATCGGGCGGAACGGTCCACCGAACGGCGAGTTCGGTTTCGGATCCCATGATTCGAGCTGACTCATGCCGCCGTCGAGCCAGACGAACAGCACTTGCCGTCGCTGCTTCTTCAGCTCTTCGGCAACGAGCGGGTTCGCGAGCGCGGACAGCCCCACGGCACCGGCGGCGGAACCGAGGAACCGCCGCCGCGTGACGCGGTGATCGGTGGGCGTGCAGAGTGGGTTGCGCGGCATGGTGTTATCTCCGAGAAGAGACCCCTCCCCAACCCCTCCCCTCAGAAGGGGGGCTTCAGCATTCAGCCCCTCCCTTCTTAGGGGAGGGGTTGGGGAGGGGTTCTTCGTTCTTCTACTTCTTCACCGGGGTCATGTTCACTTCAGCAGTCTTACCAGGAACGATATCCACGATGCGGCGTTCGTCGCCCAGTCGCACTTCGTAGCGTCCGGCTCCGAGGTTCTTCACAACCGCCTTGCCAACAACGATGTCCGTGTTCGCTCGCACCACCTGTATCGAGAGGCCCTCGAAGAGCGGGGTAGCCAGTGCGGGGCGAGTTAGTTCGTCCACGGGCGCGATGAACACCTTGCCTGTCGCGCCGGGCGGGGCAGCGATTTCCAGACCACCGGTCTTCGTCACGTCGAGCGTGAGGTTCTCCGTCACGGTTCCGCCGACGGGCACATCTAGCCACTTCCACACCGCCGGACCACCCGCGACTGCGGCCGAGATCAAGTAGCGGCCAGGTTGGAGCTTCACATACTCGTACCGGAACGGGCGTGCCTTGCCATCGCCAGCAACGAGCGTGGTGGTTCGTGGCTTCTCGTCGTCGCTCGTCCAGCGGGCCTGTTCTGCCGGCCCGTCCTCGATCGCGAGTTGCAGTTCCTTTAACTGCACCCCCGTGGTCAGGATCGCGGCATACGCGACCCGGATCTGGGCGCCCGGCGGTGCACCGATCACCGCGACTTCGCCCGTAATGTAAGGTGCATCGTCTGGACCGGGCTTCTCTGTATGCGGGCGGACACAGTCGGCCACGAACGTCCCGGCCAGAACACTCTTCAGTTCGTCTTGCAGCGACAGGTAAATGCGGCCGGTCACCTTGCCGTCTTTCCGCTTGCCGAGTTCGAGCGTGAGTGCGTAGGAAGCGTGCGAACCGGGGAACAGCGATCCCCCGGGCAGTCCGGGTGCCGCAGGCGGGAAGAAGGCGAAGATCCTCGGCAGCGTCGGCGAATTCAGTTCGTCCGGTTGCACCTTGAATGTGCCCCCCTCGATCGGTTGCGGCAGCGTGATCGCGAGTTGCCGTTCCGGTTCTGGCGACTCGCCTTTAAATGCTCGGAACTTCAACTCCGCTCCTTCCAGAACCACATTGGGAGCGAACGCGGCACCGGCAAGCGTGCCGGACGCCGGCGCGTCCGGGATCACGTGCTTGTTCCGGTCCATCTCCCAAACCACCTTTGGCGTCTCGACCTTTGGCGTCTCGACCTTCGGGGTCGGGGTCAGCGGTCCGGGTGTCGGCTCGATCGGCTTCGGCTCCGGTTCCGGCGCGCCCGATAGCGTTGGCACCGGCTTCGACCCGCACCCGGCCACGACCGCCAGCCCGAAGCACAGCGCTACACCGAAGATCATCCGTGACATGCATTCTCCTCAGATCGTCGGACGGGCCGGAAGCGTGAGCGACGGATAGCGTTGTCCGTCGCTCACGCTTCCGGCTCGTCGGTCAGTGATTCACCCCGAACTCCATCGACGCGAGCAGTGCCCACGCGACCCGGCCGACCGCCTCGGCACGCTTGTCATGGTGCTTCGCCAGCACCTTCGTGATCGCGGTCTTCTCCTCTGCGGACGGCCTGCGCGACAGGATCGCGAGGTACAGTTCGTCGATTGCGTCCGCGTCGGGAAGTTTCGCGACCCGCTCCACGAGGTTGCCCGGCTTCGGTGCAAGTAGACCCAGAACCGCGTCATCGTGCAACCGGAACAGCGCCGCCTTCAAGGAAGCGGTGAACTCTTCCTCCGGTTCGCGTGCCTGGTTGGCATACGCCTTAACGAACTTCGGGCGCAACGTGTCCGCGGTCTTCAGGTCGTTTCCGGTCGCGACGAGCGTGCTCTGAAGGAGTTGTTCCGCCGTGAGCCGGCGTTCGATCACGGTCGCGAAATACTTCGCGTCCGGTGCTTCCTTCGTGCCCGCGGGGAGCTTGCTCGATCGCGCGTACGTCTTCGTCAGCGCGATCTCACGCAGCAGGTACTTGATGTCGAAGTTGTGACCAACAAACTCGGCCACGAGCAGGTCGAGCACCTCCGGGTGCGACGCGGGGTTCTTGCCGTGGTGCAGGTCGAGCGCGTGAACCTGTCCTCGCCCGAGCAGCATGAACCAGACGCGGTTCGCGGAATTGCGTGTGAAGTCGGTGTTCGACTTCGTGGGGAGTTTCTCGGAAATTTCCTTGAGTGGACTGAACTTCAGCACACCCGGGGTTCCGGTCTTCTTGTCCGGTGGCTCGAGGTATTCCATGCCCTTCGTGAGCGCCGGGATATCGATCATCACCGCACCCGGTAGTGCCGGCGCGGTCGCCATCTGCACCTTCGTGAACACCGACACGAACGGCGTCTTCTCGACCGTCGGCCGCTCGCCCACGACCGTCTTCGCGAGGTACGTGTTCTTGAAGAACGTGTGCAGTCCCTGGAAATCCTGTTGCTTGTAGTCGGCGATGAACAAGTGGTCGTGGCACTCGGCGCACTGGAAGTTCTTGCCGAGGAAGATCCGGCCGACGTCACGCGTGAGGCCGGAGTAATCAACGGGATTTTGGCCGTAGTTCTCCAGGCGTTTGGCGAGCCAGAACGACGCGCCGGGTTGCTCGGTCTCCTTCGGGTCGGCACGGAGCATCTTCTTCACCATCGCGTCCCACGCGACATTCTTCTCGAAGGACTCCTTCAGAAACTTGGCCCACTCCGGGCTATCGCCGAGCCGCTCCATGAGCATCACGTTGAACAGGTCCGCCATGCGGGTCGCGTACTCTGGTCCGCCAAGCAATTTGTCGAGCAGTTTCACGCGCTTGTCTGCGGCGGTGTCCGCGAGGAAGGATTTCGTCTCGGCACCGGTGGGAATGCGACCGGCGAAGTCGAGGTACACGCGGCGCACGAACTCCGCGTCATCGGCGGACGCGCTGAGCGGCACGTTATCGGCCTTCGCCTTCGCTTCGATGACCGCGTCGATTCTCGCGTGCAGCGACTCCTCGGCATTGGCGAGCGGGGGACGCAATCCCCCTGTTGCGATGAGAACGAGCGCGAGTGAGAAGCGAAGAGGCATAATTGGCGACCCAGCGGAATGACCGGGGCAGGTGGGAGGACCGGCAGTGAAATAGAGTATACCCCGCGCGACCAGGGGGGGAAACGCAGAAATAACGAGGGTGAGCGCCGTTCTTCAGGGTGGCCCGCGCGCGGAGCGAGCGGGCCACCCTGAAGAACGTTGAAAGATGTTCGAGAGAACCCAAAAACAAGAACGCCCGCGGGTTCCTCCCGCGGGCGTTCGTTTCACCCTCCCAGGTGCAATCAGGCGCTCTTCTTGCCGGGCTTTCTCTCGCCCAACTTACGCTCGCCGCGAACCACCTCGGCCGTGATGATGTGCTTGCCCTTGTGTTCCATCTCCGGCAGATCGTACATCACGTCCAACATAACGTCTTCGACGATCGCGCGCAAGCCGCGTGCGCCGGTGTCGCGTGCTTTCGCCAGACGTGCGATTTCCTTGAGTGCCTGCAACTCGAACTCGACCTCCGCGCCTTCCATCTCGAAGAGCTTCTGGTACTGCCGCACCAGCGCGTTCTTCGGCTCCGTCAAGATGCGAAGCATCGCTTCCTCGTCGAGCGGGTCGAGCGGTGCCAGCACCGGCAACCGGCCGACGAACTCCGGGATCATCCCGAACTCGATCAGGTCGTCCGCGGTGACTTGACTGAGCAGTTCGCCGAGCGACTTTTCCTTCTGTTCCTTCTCGACCGCACCGAAGCCGATACTCTTGCGGCCCAAACGCCGCGAGATGATGTCTTCGAGGCCGACGAACGTGCCACCGCAGATGAACAGGATGTTCGACGTATCCACCTGGATGTACTGCTGCTCGGGGTGCTTGCGCCCGCCCTGCGGCGGGACGTTGCTCACCGTTCCTTCAAGCATCTTCAGGAGGGCT
>SXID01000098.1 GCA_005772955.1 Planctomycetia bacterium | reverse complement strand
TAGTCGAGCAACGAAGGTGAAGACTCGGGGTCTTCGAGACAACCATCGCCCCGAGGGGATGAAACCGGTATCGAACCTCGAACCTGACCCAGTCGCAAGAGGGCGTGCCAGAGATCGTATCTCTCGCGTGGTCGTGCAGAGACGTTCGGCCGATAGGGGGCGCTAGATGTCCGACCGACTCCATGCATCGCTCGTGCAGTTCGGGTCATGGCAGCGCGTCGGCCTGTTGTGCGTGGCCTGCGCCGCCGTGTTTGCCATCCGGCACCTGACTCTCCTCCACGGGGCGAAGCTCGACCCACGAGATGTACCCGACGCGCGGCTCTGGTACACTGCAGCCGACGCCCGGGACTACCTGGATCTGATCGGCCCGGACGCCCGCGGTGTGTACGCGGTCATACTTCTGACCGCAGACGTGCTGATGCCGGTGCTGTACGTTGCACTACTTGGGGGCTTGATCGCACGGTTCTGCACGCCGGGCTTCGGCCGGTGGTGGGTCTGGGTGCCCGTCCTGGCAGCCGCCATGGATGTCGGCGAGAACGTGCTGTTGGCCTACCTGTGCGTCACGTTCGACGGCAGCGTGGCGGCACTGACACCGTTGGCGGCAAGCCTGACGACGGCAAAATGGGGCTTGAGTGCCGCGGCCGTGTTCGGGTTGATCCTCGGCGCTCTCGGACGGGCGGTGGTCCAGAGGAAAACGGGTTAATCAGCAGCGACAGATGCGGGTAAGCAGTTTGGAGAAGGCTCGTCGTCCCAAAGGCGCAGTCTCCGCAACCCGATGAAGAAAACCAACCACATCAACAGGCGGATCGTGAATCAGCCGTAGTGCGTCCGGGAACGATCGGTTGATTTTGGGCTCCGTTCACCGGTTTCTCTGTATGAGTGCATCACAAACACGGAGGACCGATGGGGGCGGTTTACGAAGAATTCGTTCGCGAACTGGCCGAATGCCAGCGCCGCTACGCCGGCCAGCCGCGCAAGGAGATGATCCATCTCTTCTTGCTCGCCCTCGAACGCGAGGAACTGGTATCGGTCGGCTATCGCGAGGCGGCCATCGTTCGACGGCTCAAGACCATGCCGTTGTCCGAGGAGGTTCGGGATCTGATTCGCTATGCCCTGTTGTGGCTGTGGAAAGACGAGGAGATGCACTCGATCTACATGCGGGGCATCCTCCTCAAGATGGGCAATTTCAGTTTGCGTCTCCGGGCATTCAACCGACAGATGGCCGGGGCCATCGGTGGCTGGTCCGCGTCGGTGCAACAGCACGCGCGGTGGTCCGAGGCTCCGTTGTCGCGTGCCCTCGCTTCCGGCCTCACGCGGCTCGGTTCGCTCATGGGCAAGGTGCCGCGCGACGTCCGCGAACACCTTCGCTACGGCCCCTTTCGCAATTTCTGCGTGTTCAACGCCGACGCGGAAGACACTGCCGAACTGTGCTGGCAACGGCTCGTTGAGCAGGTCACCGGGGTGCCCGACTTTCCTCCGGATCTGGTCGAGGATTTCCGCCGCATCTGTGCAGACGAGAACCGGCATGGCCGGATCTTCCGCATCCTCGCCGATGCCCTCGATGAACAGGACTGCCTTGCGCCAACGGAAACGGCCGCGACACTCGTCGCGAAGATCGCTGCGGTCAGCGACTATTTTCTCCCGCCGCTCCAACGCGTGGCCGCAGGTCTCGACCATCCTATCGGCCGCGGTGGCCCGGTCCGGGTTGTGCAAGGGCAGCCGACGGATGACAAACTCGCCGTGTTTCGGAAGTTGCTCGATGACGCGGGGCTGGCGGCGCAGATCACCGAGCGCGCCCGGAAGTTGGGCAAGTCACTTTCGGAGTTGCGCGTCGCGATCAAGCCGACGTTCATGCTCGGCTACCATCGCAAAGATGTCTCGCACATCACCGATCCGCTCCTGGTGAACGAACTGGCCGGGTTTCTCCGCGGTCTGGGTTGCGGTGATGTGGCCGTGGTCGAAGCCCCGAACATCTACGAGCGATTCTACGCCAACCGCACCGTTCACACCGTGGCCGAGTACTTCGGGTTCTCGTCCCCGCACTATCGACTCGTGGATACGTCGCAGGAGCAGGTTCCGCACTCGTACGGCCGTGGGCTGTCTCAGTACACGATCGGCCAAACCTGGGGCGCCGCGGACTTTCGCATCAGTTTCAGCAAGTTGCGTAGCCACGCCGTGGAAATGGTGTCGCTGGCGATCAGCAACGTGGAATCGCTGGGCGCGCTGTGCGCCGACTACCTCTTCACCGAGCGCCAGGCGCACCGCGAAACGGCCGTGATGATGCTACTCGACGACTTCCCGCCGCACTTCGCGTTGTTGGAGGGATACGATACCGCCGCGGACGGGTTGCTGGGCGTGATGGGGTGTCCGCGTCCGCCCGCGCCGCGCCGGTTTTATGCCGGTGCGGACGCGCTGTCGGTGGATCTGGTCGCGGCGCGGCATCTCGGCCTGACCAACCCGCAACAATCGCGCATGTTGCACGCCGCCTGTCACTGGTTCGGTGATCCGAGTTCGCGCATCGAGGTCATCGGCACCGACACACCCATTCGCGGCTGGCGTGGTCCGTACCGCAACGAATTCACAGCCCTGCTCAGTTTCTTCGCCTACCCGGTGTACCAACTCGGTAGCGGACGCGGAACACTGTTCGTGCCGCAGATGGACGAGCGTGCGTTCCCGCCGGTCAAGAAGGTCGGCGTCCGCGTACGCGGAACCCGCCGCTTGTTGCAGATGCTTCTGGGGTTGCATCATGGCCGCTCGTAGCGCGATCGTCATCGGTGCGGGTATGGGCGGACTGACCGCCGCGCTGCGGCTCGCCCGTGCCGGCGTTGCCGTTCGCGTTATCGAAGCGCGAACCGGCCCGGGAGGGCTTGCGGCCGGGTTCGAGTTGGAGGGTCTGCCGTTCGACGCGGGGCCGTACATCTTGCTCGACCGTCCCGGTCTGGAGTGGGCCTTCCGGGCGGTCGGCCTTGAGTTGCACGAACACGTTCCGCTTCAGCGCATCGAGGACATCTACGAGGTGCTGACGCCAGACGGAACACGCGTCCGGTTCGGTGCCGACCTCGAAGCGACCGCCGGCGCGTTCGATCGCCAGTGGCCGGGCAGCGGTCCGCGCTACGTTCACTACGTCAACGACGTGGCCAAGATTTATCAGCGCCTGGAACCGTTGCAGCGCATCTCGCGCCCCGGTCTGTGGGATCTACTCCGCAGCGGCGGCTGGCGTCATATCCCGTTCCTCCTCCGTTCCTTGAATAGCGTTCTCGCACGCGCGGGGTTGCCGCCGCACCTCTGCGACGCGTTGGCAATCTGGACGCACATCGCCGGGCAGCGCGTCGAACACGCGCCCAGTCCACTGGCCTTCGTGCCGGCCCTCTTTCACGGCGTCGGCGCGTTCTACCCGACCGGTGGCATTGGGCGCATTCCCACCGTATTGGCAGCGGCGGCACAACGCGCGGGCGTGGTGTTCGATTACGGTGTCAAGGTGACCGCGATCCGCCGTCAGGGTGGGCGGGCCGCGATTGTTCAGACCGATCGCGGCGAAACTCACACTACCAACGCAGTCGTGTCGAACGCGGCCGGTGTCGGAACCTATCTCGACTTGCTGGAATCCCCGGCACCGGCGCTGCGGACCCGGCTCGAGAAGTTGCCGTTGCAGTCTCCCGGCGTGATCGCCTACCTCGCCGTCAAAGGCGCGATTGCTCCGCCGTACCTGCGATTCTACCTACCCGGTGGCGACGAACGTTGCCGCTGTCTGGTAACGCCGGCGGTGCTGGAACCGAACGTGCAGAACGACGGTTGGTACCCGGCGCGATTGATCGTGCCGATGGACCACACGCGTGCACAGGCGGTCGGGCCAGAGGGTCAGCGGGAATACCTGGATCGGATCGTGGCCGAACCCTGGTGGCGCGAACATGTACAGGAGCATCGCGTGCTGGCGACACGCACCCCGACCCAGTGGGGGTCTGATTATCATCTGTACCGCGACAGCATGAACCCGGTGATGACGGCCGAGTTCATGCGCGCCGGACGGTTGGCTCACCGCAGCGCCGAGGTGCCCGGTCTGTACCTCACGGGCAGCGCGACGCACCCGGGGCAGTGGGTGAGTTTCTGTGCAATCTCGGGAGTTCTCGCCGCAGAACGTCTGTTGCAGGACGTGCGCTAATGCTCGCGACGAACATCGAAATCCTGCCCAATAATCACCGGCTGCGAGTCGCTCGTGTCGGCGACGGACCACCGCTGATTCTGCTGCACGGTTACCCCGACAATCTGCAAATCTGGTGTGAACTCGCTCCGCGTCTGGCGGACATGCGCCGCGTGATCGCGTTCGACTGGCCAGGCATGGGTCAGAGTGAAACCTGGGCCGGCGGAGCCACTCCGATGTTGATGGCCGACCGACTGCGAACGTTGCTCGACGTCTGGAACATCGAACGGGCCGACATCGTCGGAATCGACATGGGCGGTCAACCGGCGCTCGCGTTCGCCGCACGCTACCCGCAACGGATCGGAAAACTGGTGGTGATGAACTCGCTGGTGTTCGGCGACGAGGCAACGTCCTGGGAGATTCGCATTCTGCGCCGTTTCGGCTTCAACCGCTTCATCCTCCGAAACTTCCCGTGGGCGGTCTTCCGGCGCGCCCGGAACACGTTTCTCCCACGCGGCGTGAAACTACCCGCGCCGCTCTGCGCGGACATCTGGGAGAGCTTCCGTGAACCCGCCGTGCGTGCGTTCATCGCCAAGATGTGCGCCGGCTACCAGGGCACGTTGCCGAAGTTACCCGAACTGTATCGCCAGATCGCGTGCCCGACACTGGTCCTGTGGGCGGGGCGTGACCGGCACTTCCCGCCCGTGCATGCCGAGCGGTTGCACGCGACCATCGCTGGCTCGCAACTCGTCATTCTCCCGGAGGGCGAACACTGGATGCCCTGGCACCTCGCTGATCAAGTGGCGGCGCGGATGCGTGCGTTCCTGTCGTGAAGATTGTTGATGCTCGACAACGCCCTCGCACCTCGTGATACACCGCGCGCCGCGCGGTGTATCACGAGGTGGGGCCGAACGCTCACTTCTGATTCTTCAGCAGCTCGAGCATCGCGTCGCCCATCGCCTTGCCGATGCGGTTGAACCAGATCGCGCTGCCGAGGAAGTGGTACGGGAAGTCACCGCCGACCTTGTCCCACTTCTCCTTGTTCTCCCGCCACGTCGGATACAGTTCCTCCGCAGCTTTATCGACCAGCACGTCCGTGCGGAACGTCTTCACAGTGCCCTTGAACTCCGGCACGTCGTTCATTGCGAGTTGAGCTTTCTGGATCGTGAGCATCGCACCAGCCGCCGGCTTCGAGCCGTTCTGACCCATCGCGGCGATCACGAATGGCAACCTGGGCGCATTCAGGTCTTTGCGCACGTCCTTGATGAAGTGTTTCATGTTCGACTCGTACTCGTTCTCCGCGCCGTTGTACTGGTCGTTCCACCCCTGGAACCACACGAACCCGGCCAGTTCCAGCGGCTTGCCCTTCAGCGCGGGGAACAGCGTGCCGGAGTTGTCCATCACGTCCTTCACTTCCGCCATCATCTTTCGGTACGACGAGCCGTAGTCCTTCTTGATGTCGTCCATCGTGGGCAGCCGGTCATTCTTCTTGTTCTTCTCGTTGTTCTGCTTCACGCGATCCTGGGCCTGCTTCAGTTCCTTCTCCAGCACGTCCGCGGCGGGAAACCCGGCCGAGGGCGAGCGGAACAGTTTGTAGAGCGAGTGCCCGCCCCACGCGGCCTTGATCAGGACCACCGGTTCGTCGAAGTGGTTGCCCATCGCGGTGCCGAATTCCAGTTCGGCGCCGGTCCGGCCGGGTGAACCGTAGCCCACGGTGAGCGGCCCCTTGCGGTCGAGGAACTTGATGAACACGTCGTCGCGCACGACCCACTTGTCGTCCTTGCGGAGGTGGGCGAAGAGTTCCTTGGTCTTCGCGTCGGTGGCCTGGTGGTCGAGGAGTGCGTTGGGTGCCTTGCCCTCCATATTCGATTGGCCCGCGAGGATGAACACCTTCACGGGCTTCTCCGCTGCAAACGCCTGCGGCAGCGGGGCCACCGCGACAGCAGCAACGAGGAGCATCCGACCGACGTTCGCAATCATGGAGGTTCCAACCAGTCAGGGTTGTAGAGGGAAGGCGACTTCCGTGGAGGGCACCTCTGGGAGAGCGTGCTGTGGCTTATCGTACAAGACGACACGCGAGCCAACGCGGGCAGAATTGAGGATGTCGTGACGGACCGCGACGACGTGCGTGATACGCCGACCGGTAGAGCGCATGCGAGCGCCAATTGTGCCCGCTCTGGATGTCGGAAGTGGAACGCGAATAGGGCCTTGCGAGTGGGGCGTTCGTCAGTTAGTTTTGCGTGTTAGTGAGACCAAGTTGCGCGTTAGGGCCGACCGACACCGGTCGGCCCTAACGCGCAACACCGGTCGGGATAATACCTAGTTAGGCCGATCACCCCGCCCTTCTCTGCCGTTCCTCTTCGTACTTGTGCAATTTGTTGTACAGCGTCTTCAGGCTGATCCCCAACTCGTCTGATGTCTTCTGCTTGTTCATCCCATTCTTCGCGTAGACCTGAAGGATGTACTCCATCTCCACGTCCGCGAGCGACTTCGTCGGGCCAGTGTTTGCGTTCGAGTCACCGTGATGCACGGGAAACGGCAGCGTGGCGTGCGGTGACGGACCGCCGATGTAGGCACTCGGCGCGGGTACTCCGCTCGCGACCGGAAACGCGATTGGGATCGTCGCCGCGTGTCGTGGGTGCCGCATCTCGTGCGGCAAGTGGTCCGGCGTGATCAGCCCGCCACCCGACACGATCCACGCGTACTCCATCGCGTTCGCCAACTCGCGCACGTTACCCGTGTACGAGTGGTTCATCAGAATCTGCATCGCTTCCGGCGTCAGCAGTTGCGCGACGTTCTCCACCGGGCGTTTCGCATGACGGGCGAGCAGGTGCCGCGCCAACTCTGGTATGTCTTCACGCCGGTCGCGACATGGCGGCAGGTGAACGTGGAACATGTTCAGCCTGTGCAGCAGGTCTTCGCGAAAGTGGCCCTCCGCGATCATCTGCCGCAAGTCCTTGTTCGTCGCGCTGATGATCCGCACGTCGACCACGATCGGCTGGCTTTCCCCGAGGCGCTGAATCTCGCCGGCTTCGAGGAAGCGGAGCAACTTCACCTGGAGGTTCTTGTCGAGGTCACCGAGTTCGTCGAGGAACACGGTGCCGCCGTTGGCGACCTCGAAGAACCCCTTGTGGTCGCGGTCCGCTCCGGTGAACGCGCCTTTCTTGTGGCCGAACAGTTGACTCTCGGCAAGGTTCTGCGCCAGCGCGCCGCAGTTCACCGGTACGAACGGCATGTCCGCACGCTTGCTGGTCGTGTACAGCGCCCGCGCGACGACTTCCTTGCCGGTCCCGGTTTCGCCGGTGATCAACACGCGGCCATCGGTAGGGCCGACGCGCTCGATGAACTGCTGCACCGGCACCATCGCGGGACTGTGGCCGACCATTCCCGGCGGACCTTCGAGCGTCTGCACGCGACTCTCGAGCGCCGCGGTCTTGTGCTTCAGCCGCCGTTTCTCCTGAATGCGGAGCAACAAGGCTTCGATGTCGGTTAGTTTGCAGGGCTTGGTGAGGTAGTCGAACGCACCGAGCCTGAGCGCTTCGACAGCCGTCTCGGTGCTGCCGTAGCCGGTCATGATGACGGCTTCGGTGTCCGGTGCGACCTGCTTCAGCGCCGCGAGGACTTGAAGCCCGGCCTTGTCGTGTTCCATCCGCATGTCGAGGATGGCCGCGTCGAAGGTCTGCTTCTTGACTATCTCGATGCCACTCTTACTGTCCGCGCAGACGGTGACCTCGTGCCCAAGCCGGGGCAACTCGGAGCGCATGAACTCCCGCAGATGTGCCTCGTCGTCGACGAACAGGATTCGCAATCGGTTCTGTGCCGGTGTGGCTGCCACTCGAAATCTCCGTTTCAACGGTCCTAACTCTGGGCGGCGGAACTTAGACCGACTTGCAGGATTTACAAGCCGAGTTCCTCCGCAACCCCGCGCTCACCAACCAGGGGTTGAAACTCCTGGTTGCTCTCCACCATCTTTACGCCGCCCGCGAGCCTGGGAATGTCAGCAGACGGGGGGCCGGTTCCGTATCGCCGTCGCCGACCGGTGCATCCGATACGCCCGGTGCAAGTTGAAGCGGGATGCGCACGGTGAACGTGCTTCCTGTGCCCGGTCCGGCGCTCGCTGCCGTGATAGTGCCGCTGTGTTGGTCCACAATCTGATGACTGATGAACAGCCCCAAACCGGTGCCCTTCCCTGTGCGACTCTTCGTGTAGAACGGCTCGAAGATGTTCTGCAACACCTCCTGCGCCATTCCGCAACCGCTGTCAGCGAAGATCAGTTCCGCATACCCACCCGCGGTGCCGAGCGTGATCGTCAAATGGCCCCCGACTTCCATGCTGTCGAGTGCGTTCACAACGAGATTCAGAATGACGCTTTTGAGGTCTTGCGCGTTGACTGGGGCAACGATGTAATTCACCGGTTCAAACAAGACGCCCTTACCGCGACTCGCCGGCAGGTGTCGCGCGACTTCGAGGACGCCGCGAATCAGGCCGGTAAGGTCCGCGGGTTCCTTCCGTCGGTCCCCGGTTCGGCTGAAGTCGAGCAACTTCTGCGTGATGTCCTTACACCGCAGCGCCTCCTGCTGGATCATGTTCAAATAGCGCACCAGTACTTCGGCTTCCGCCGGGGGCGCAGCCTTCGCGCCGACCGTCAGCGCCGCAAACACTTCCTGCAACCGGCGTTCGAGCGCTTCGGAACAGAACAGGATGCTCGCGAGCGGGTTGTTGATCTCATGTGCGACACCGGCTGCGAGGAACCCTACCGACACCATCCGCTCGGATCGCACGAGCTGCCGGCTCCGCTCGTTCACCTGGCGCGCGAGGTCCGCGTACACGGCATGAAGCCGCGCGACCATTGCGTTGAACTCGTCGGCCAGTTCTTGCAGTTCGTCGCCAGAGGTGAGCGTGATTGGCTGGTCGAAGGTCCCACTGTGGACGCGGTGAACCCCGGCCTGGAGTTCGCGAATCGGGGCAAACATCCACACGCGGAAGTAGTAGAGCATGGTCCCCACGAGCGCGAGCGTCCAGACCATCGCGAACCCGACAAGCCAGATCGTGCGCGTAATTGCGGCCTTCGACTCCTCACCACTCAACTTGATGTCGTCGATTAGTGACTGACGCAGTTGCTCGGCGGTGCGGTGTGCATTGTCGTGAGCGGCGCGAACCTCCGGTTCCTCCTGCAGACGAAACGATCGCTCGCGGTTCACCTGCGGACGTTGCGTGTCCTTCACTTTCGCTTCGAGTTCACGAAGTTGTGTGTCAAGTTGTACGATGAGACCGGCTTCCATCTCGCCACCGTCCGGGTCCAGTCCAGCCTGAGCGTTGCGAGCGCTTAACTCCCGGAACACAGCCAGATGCGCCTTCGTGTTCTCGACCTGAAGGATGTACCGCTCGGCGTCGTTCGCGTCCCCCTGATCGGACGCGCTTAGTCCCTTGAGCAACTGAGTCGCGACTTCCAACTCGTTGAGTTTGCGGAGGGTTGTCTTGTTGCTGGTGTAATAGGCGTAAATGACGTAGAACGCGCCGCCCGCCAGTAGCCCGATACTCGTGGCGACGAGCACCAGTCCCAGCATCAGTTTGTGGCGCAAACGGCGGCGAGCCACGGAACGACCTCCTGCCAACCTACCCTCGTCCTTGAAGGCGACGGACTCTACCAAGTGCATTCTTACAAAACGAGAGCAACTTTTGCCGACCTGCGCAAGCCACTCGCGGCTGAGCAAGTTTCTGGGGTTGGGGTTGCCCCCCCCGGCGCAAAACAGTTAGTACCAGGGCGCTTCCCCAGACTACAGGGCAGGGCCAATGTCAAACCATCAAGTGGTGACCGTGGGGTCGTACCAAGTCGGCGGCGGAAACCCGCTGCTCTGGATCTGCGGCCCGTGCGTGATCGAGTCGCACGATCTCACGCTCCGAATAGCGGACACGCTCCGGGTCTACGCGGACCGGCTCGCGCTCCCACTCGTATTCAAAGCGTCCTTCGATAAAGCCAACCGAAGTTCTGGCAAGTCATTCCGCGGCCCCGGACTTCACGAAGGTCTGAAAACATTAGAGGCCGTGAAGCGAGCCACAGGTCTTCCGGTAACCACGGACATCCACGAGTGCGCGCAAGCCGCACCAGCCGCGGAGGTCTGCGACATCCTGCAAGTGCCCGCGTTCCTCGCCCGGCAGACGGACTTACTCGAAGCGTGCGGAAAAACGGGTCGCGTCGTGAACGTGAAGAAGGGGCAATTCATGGCCCCGTGGGATATGAAGAACGTGGTCGCAAAACTCTCCGAGTTCGGGAGCCGCAACGTGCTCCTCACGGAGCGCGGCACCACGTTCGGCTACGGACTGCTAGTCAACGACATGCGGTCCGTGCCGTGGATGCAAGAAACCGGTGCACCAGTGATCTTCGACGCCACTCACAGCGTACAGAAGCCAGGAGCGCTCGGGGACCGGACGGGCGGCGACCGCCGGATGGTGCCCGTTCTGACGCGCTGCGCCGTCGCCGCAGGGTGCGACGGGGTCTTCCTCGAGACGCACCCGAACCCGGACGAGGCGAAGAGCGACGGCCCAAACATGCTCCCACTCGACGAACTCGCCGAGCTACTCGCTGAGTGCCTACGAATCCGCGCCGCACTGAGCCGACCCAACGAAGCCACTGCCAAACGAGCCGACCCGCATGACCCCCACCGAAAAACAGTCTGAGAACCCGTCCCGTCGGCCCTTCGCGACAGTGCTACTAGCCAGCGCGTTGCTCGCGGTCATCGCCGCGCTCACCAGCACCAGCGGGTGCGGGAAACCACCGCCCGGCCTGAAGCCCGACGAGAAGACCCTGAAGGGCGATCCGTGGAAAGTCGCCGGACAACGGTTGAAGAAAGACACCGACCTCGCCGGGTGCCGCGCGGCCCTCGGCGGGTTAGTTAACGACCTGAACACCCAGAACAAGGAATCGCTCCCCTCGCTCACGGAAGCGGAACTCGCGGAACTGGCGAAACTGGTGCCGCTCACGGCCGAAGACCGGGACGAGGTCCGCGCCACCACTTTCACCGCGCACGACAGCGCGTACCTCGGAGACTGCCTGTACCTACGGGACACGGCACGATCACTGGCTTTGCACGGGCTGAAGTCCGAGGAGAAGGCCGACGCTGCCTTTGCGTGGGTGTGCCGGCAGGTGTATCTACGGCCGTGGGTACGCGTCGCGGACCGGCCCGAGGGCGGCACCGCGCTGCCACCGACTACAGTACTGCGTCGCGGGTTCGGATCCGGCCTCGAACGGATGTACGTGTTCCTCGCACTGCTCCAACAACTCGAACTCGACGGCTGTCTGATTGGGCCACCCGACGCGGGCACTCTGCCGGCTGGGCTGCCGCTTCTCACACCTGACAAGAAGGCGTATGTGACCGGCGCGCCGCGCGGACCGTTCTGGGCGGTCGGGGTGCGGATCGGCACCGACATGAGGCTCTACGACCCCTGGCGTGGGCAACCGTTCCCGGCAACCCTCACGCAACTGAAAGCGAACCCGGACGCGGCGTGGTTCGCCGACGCAGCCAACACGAGCGGCGCGACCCCCGACGACGCGAAGAAGGCGACCGCGTTTCTGGCAGTCCCGGTCAGCTCGCTGTCCGCGCGAATGGCTACAGTGGACGCCAAACTCAAGGGCAATCTGGGGGCGAAACTCTCATACAACGCGAAAGCACTGCGAGAGTCATTCCCGGACCCGAAACCGGCGTTCTGGAACCCGCCAGACGAACCGCAGTTGCCGAGCGCGTACACCTACGGGCGGGCATCGCGCACGTTCCTCCCAATCGACATCGGTGGCAACGACCGCGGCCCGGCGGGCAGTCGGGTCTACGATGCGTACCAGCGTGAACAACTCCCGGTCAGTGTTTTCCGCGTACCAGAGGGACTTGCCCAGGAGGGTATCGCCGGACAGCGGCTCCGCGCCGCTGCTGCCGGGATGCTGTGGCTCTCGTACATCGAGCCGCCCAACCCGCGCGAGCGTATCCAACGTGGGTTGTTCCAGGACGCCGCGAAGGACCTCGTGGCGAAGCAGGAGACCTACTCAGCCGGCCTGGAACGGCTCCGCTTGAACAAAGACGCCGACCAACAAATCAGCGAATGGATCAGTGCCATCGACGGCCTCTACCAGGAAATCGGGGTCGCCAGGCTCAAGATGGACAAGAATGCGGAGGCGACCAGTCTTGCCCAGATTGAGAACCACTGGAAACTTCCTGGCGCGCTCTACCTCGTGGACCGGTTGTCGTCCGAGGTCGGTCTGGCCGAGGCGACGCTCCTGCTCGCCCTGTGCAAGCACGAACTCGCGGAGCGGAGCCAAGCACGCGTGGACCAGGCGCGAGCGAACGACGCGACGGGTGCGGAGGTCGCTCGCCTACTCCCCGACGCGTTGGATTCGTGGAAGACGGCATTCTCCGCGTGGCGCACCTACGAACAACTCGCGAGCGCGCACGCTGGGTTCCCCGGTCGCGGCGCACACGCGCACGCACTCGCGACCCGTGCCGAGAAATTCGCGAACCCACCAAAGAAGTAACGCGGATCAGAGTACCCGCACCGAACCGTCAGGACCAAACCGCACGCGACCCGGCTTCCACTCCAGCGTTCCAACGTCTTCGCCCTTCGCGGCCTTCAGCATCGCTTCGGCGATGTTGAAGGCCGCGAGCGCGCGCAACCCGATGTACGACGTGGTGAGCCGCGGGTTAATCTCGATCGCGTAATCACGCGAACCATCAGAGGCGGTGCCGAGTACTAAATCGACGCCGACATACCCGAGCAACCCCGGCACGCACTCCACCGCGGCACGGCCGAGTTTCACTACGCGTTCGGCGAGGTCGTCTGGGATCGGCAGTTCGCCGCCTTCGTACTTGAACCGCCCGTCATCGCTCAGCAACTGGAAGCACGGTAACAGCGGAACGTGGCCGCGCGGCCCGCACAGAAACGCGACACTCGCAGCCTGCCCCGGCAAGAATTCCTGTAAGATCATCGGGCACACCGGTTCGCGTGCCGCGAGCGCGGTAGCCAACTCGAAGCGATCGCGGATCAGGAACGTGTCGGTCGAACCGGCCCCGTCACGCGGCTTCCACACGACCGGGAACGCTTCGCACGCGGTCGGCTCGCGGTCAGTCGTCGCGGGAGTCGGTACACTGTGTGTGCGCCAGTGTTCCGCGAGCGCGAGTTTGTCGGAAGTGAGCAGGATTGCTGCAACAGAAGGACCGAGCACCGGAGGATGGTACCCTTTCATCGACTCGACAGTCCCGACCAGTTGAGCAAGCGCGCCATTCGTTTCTGGTGCGACGACCAGTACCCACTGCGAAAACTTCGCGAGGTCTCGGAACCCAACCGAACCGACCGCGACTAGCGATTCCAGTCCGGCCAGGGTGAAGTCTTCCGCGACCGCGTCGCGCATCGCGCGGCCTTCGAGGTACATCGCGTGGTCGGGCGAACCCGGTTCACGCCCGGTGCCGGTCGCGGTCATGTACTCATAGACGAACACGCGCATCGATGGTTTTCCGCTTCACCCGCAGGGCTGCTTGCGGCATACTCTATACATCCCACCTGCGAAGCTCGCAACCTCCCACAGCGCGAGTTCTTTCGATGCTCTCACTATTCACTTCCGAAACCGCCAAACTCTGCGACGGCATTTCGCGCCGCGAAGTGCTCACCGTCGGCTCACTCGGTGCGTTCGGCCTCACCCTTCCGAACTTGCTCCAGGCACGCGCCGCGACGCCCACGCGCAAGCCGAAGAGCGTGATTGTGCTGTTCCTGCTCGGCGCGCCGCCGCAACAGGAAACGTGGGATCCAAAGCCGGACTCGCCTTCGGAGGCGCGCGGCGACATGGGCGTTATCCGCACCGCGACGCCGGGCCTCGTCATCGGTGAGACGATGGTGAAGACCAGCCGCTTGACAGAGAAAATCGCAATCCTGCGCGCGTGCCAGACCAACGACAACGCGCACAGCGCGAGCGGCTACTACATGACCACCGGTTACCCCCATCAACCGATGCAGGTGGAGAACGCGAAGCCGGGCGCGCCCAACGACTGGCCTTCGATGGGTGCCATCGTGCGTAAAGTGCTTCAACCGAACTGTACTTTGCCCGCGGCGGTGACGCTGCCGGAGCAATCCGCGAACGACGGCAACCTCACGTGGCCAGGGCAGGACGCGGGGTTCCTCGGGCGCGGGTCCGACCCGTGGCTCATCAATTGCGCCCCGGAGTTGGGCAAGTTTGAAGTCCCCGGACTGGCGCTTCCCTCCGACGTGCCCGCCAAACGGTTCGAGGAGCGAAAGGGGTTGCTCGAATCGCTCGCACGTTCCGAGTCGAGCCGCGACGGTGCCGGCACTCACGTTCACCGCGCGTTCGAGATGATTTCTAGCCCACAGGCACGCCGCGCATTCGACCTCGACTCCGAAACAGTGCAGACCCGCGACCGCTACGGCCGTTCGCGGTTCGGGCAGTCATGTTTGCTCGCGCGCCGGATGGTCGAAGCCGGCGTGCCGCTGATTCGCGTAAACTGGACGCGACTACCGAACTCCCCGAACAACGGGCACTGGGACACGCACAGCAAGAACACGGAGGGCATGCGGAAGCTCATGCCAGTTCTCGACACCGCGTACACGGCTTTGCTCGAAGACCTGAGCGACCGCGGGATGCTCGATGATACGCTAGTGGTCTGGATGGCGGAATTCGGTCGCACGCCGAAGATCAACGGCGGCGGTGGTCGCGACCACTGGGGTCCGTGCTTCTCGGTCGCGCTCGCGGGCGGCGGGGTGAAGGGCGGGGCGATTCACGGTTCCAGCGACAAACTCGCGGCGTATCCGAAGGACGGGCGAGTGCTTCCGCAAGACCTGCACGCCACGATCTACCATTGCCTGGGCATTCCAAAGGGCACCGAAATCCACGATGGTCTCGGCCGCCCGCTCGCGATCTGCCGCGGCGAACCCGTGAAGCAGATTCTGGAGTGACACCGATGACGGAAGCGGAGTGGCTGAGGTGTAACGACCCTCCGCGGATGCTGAACTACCTCCGTGGGAAGGTGGGCGAAAGAAAAGCGCGGTTGTTTGCAGTGTGCTGCTGTACGTCCGAAAACGCCACCATCGATGAACCGGGTTGTCGTCACGCGGTCGAGATCAGTGAGCGATACGCGGACGGGTTGGAAATGCGGTCGGTGCTGAAACGCGCGAGGAGAGGTGCGTTGGTGGCGGTTGATCTGGACATGCCGGGTCTGGATATTGCCGCGTGGCACACAGGCGAACGTGACGCATGGGCAGCGGCGATCAATACCGCGGAAGCAATCGCAGGTCGGATATCAACGGACAGCTATGCAAGTCACCGCGAAACGCAGACTGCCCTTCTCCGTGACATCTTCGGCAACCCGTACCGCCCGGCTACCTTCATCCCCGCGTGGCGCACTGACACCGCGCTGTCACTCGCTCGCGGGATGTACGAGTCACGCGACTTCAGCGCAATGCCGATCCTCGCGGACGCACTTCAAGATGTCGACTGCGACAACACCGACATCCTCGACCACTGCCGCGACCCACACGCGACACACGTTCGCGGGTGTTGGGTCGTCGATCTGGTGTTGGGGAAGGCGTGAACCGCACGGTTCCGCTCATACAACGAGTACACGATTCCAATTCGCGTTAAGGGTGCGGTTATGAAATTCGGCAAGATACGGCGCGGTGGCTTGGACACGGTCGTGATGGTCGATCGCGGGTTGGCCGTGCCGCTCGACATGGAGCGCAACCCCGCAGTGAAGTCGCTCGCAGACCTGCTCAACGCCGTGGACCCGGTCAAGACCGCGGGCGACCTGACTGACGCGATGGCCACCGCGGACCCTCTCGACGGGATGATGTTCCGCGCGCCGGTCGATCAGCAGGAGATCTGGGCCGCGGGCGTCACGTACAAGCGGAGCAAGATCGCGCGCGAAGAAGAATCCGTTGGGGCTGCACAGTTCTACGATAAGGTGTACACCGCGCCGCGCCCGGAGTTGTTCCTCAAGGCGACACCTTCGCGTGTGGTTCATCCGGGCCAGCCGGTACGAATCCGCGCCGACGCAACCTGGAGCGTTCCCGAACCGGAACTTACACTCGTGATCTCGCCGGCGGGAAAGATCGTCGGCTACACGATCGGCAACGACATGAGTTCGCGCGACATCGAAGGCGAGAACCCGCTCTACCTCCCGCAGGCGAAGATCTACAAAGGCTCGTGTTCGATCGGGCCGCTCATCACACCTGTCAGTCACATGCCCGAACTGTCGAGCGTCGAGATCCGGTTGCTCATCCGTCGCGGAAACAAGATCGCGTTCGAGGGAACTACGACGCTCGCGCAGATGGCGCGCACCGTGGAGAGCCTTGCGGAGTGGCTGTTCAAGGAGAACGAATTCCCGAACGGCGCGATGCTGCTCACCGGCACCGGGATCGTTCCGCCGGATAACTTCACACTTGCGTCTGGCGACGACGTGAGCATCACCATCGCCGGTATCGGCACGCTTCGCAACTCGGTCGCGTGACTTTCATTCCTCGGACCGCGGGCGATCCCCCGCGGCTCCATTGATGACACTCACCGCTTCAGCGCGAGGACAACGACACCGGCCGCGACCAGCCCGACGCCGGCCCACTCGCGCGGGTTCAGTCGCTCGCGCAAGAACACCACCGCGAACACCGCGATCAGCACCACGCTGAGCTTGTCCACCGGCGCGACCTTCGACACCTCACCGGCCTTCAGCGCGCGGAAGTAGCACAGCC